>JAYYFM010000052.1:0-7016 GCA_036158745.1 Thermoplasmatota archaeon | reverse complement strand
GGTGTTCCGTCTGCATTGTTGTTGGCGTATGGATTGTGTTGTGCTGCAAAGATTGTCATCAATCGAACAATGGCGTCGTTTTCACATTCATCAAATCCTTGGATCGTGTAGAATTCATTTGTTTCGAACGTTTCCATTGAACCTGAGCATTGATTGTAACTTGCCCACTCATGCATGTTCTCGATGGCACCAGTATCCACAGATTCAGGGTTTGTCCACATGTCTTCAGCCCATGGGAGGCTGAGCAAGCTGGTTTCATACAGGACAACATTGTCCAAGAATCCGTGCACTTCCATGATCGGAATGGGCGAGTAATCATCGACGTAATCGGTGATGAGATAGTGCGACATGCATCCAGCGGCGGCAAAAACATGGCTCATTTCCATTGCTAATCGTTGAACCATTGCACAACCATTTGACCAACCAGAGGCATAGATTCGATTGGTATCGATGTTCTCTTCTTCGATGGTGAATTCAATGATCTTGCTGATGAAGCCAACATCATCGATGTTGTCACGAGAGGCATGTGCGCAACACCAACCAGCATTCCATGCCTGGTTTTCGTCAGGATCGGTTGGTAGATTCTTTCCAGGTACACCGTTCGGATAAACGACAATCGCACCCTCACTGTTTGCAATTTCATTAAACCCTGACAAATCCTTGTGTGTTGTGGAGGTTGAGGAATACCCGTGCACATCGACAACGAGTGGAACGGGAACATCTGGGTCAAGGTTGTCAGGTACGTGCTTCTCCCAGCATCGATCTAAACCATCGTGTTCGATGCAGAAGAAACCTTCACCCCGACTCGGATTTGTTCCTGAATCGTCCTCTTTATCATTGGTTATCGTATCTGTATTCGACAAACATCCAGATAGACCCGAGGTGAGAAAAAGCAACAGCACAAGTGCTGATAGGCTTCTCCTCATGGTTTGGACTCGTCCTATCAATAATTTAACTTGACTTCCGACCCAAAGAGTTCAAACCTCCATACGTTGGACCTCAAGGCTCAATGTTCGCCTCAAAGAGAGTCACTTCCCATTGGACATTGATCTCTTCGTTGTCATCAGTTGCTCCTGGCAAGACGGAACCAGGCGGTTGGTTGGTATCGACAGAAATCTCAAGCGAAAGAACACCGCTTCCGTACGTTCCATTTGTCCACATTGTTTCCCAATATTCCTCAGATTGACCTTCTTCTGTGATCGCTTCTCCACTGTATTCAGGATAAACAAACACAGTCAAGGTCATGGTCTCACAATCATCACTGGAGTCAGAAAGTTTGTTCGCAACATTTTGCCAATCAGCAACGAACCCGTTTGGAGGAATGTTCACAAGAACTTCATCGCATGGATCTGCGAGTTGTCCTGACGTCTCTTCGTAGGTGATGGTAAACGTAACTCGAGCCATCATCTGCGTCACGTTAGCGTTGATCATATCTCTTGAAAATTGGATTGTTTCTGTCTCTCCATCACCAATCAACACTGAATCTGAGTCCTGCAGACTCGATTCCTCAAATGAGATGGAATATTCTTGAATGTTGTATTTGCTGAGAATGTCGTTTTCCTTCACCACCATGAAGGAGTAGGCGTGGAATGCTAAGCCAAGGACTACAACCGTGGCCAATAGGGCGAAGGCTTTGCCAGAATCACCTTCCTTTGCCAGAAACATCATGCTCGTGTCCTCATTCATCATGCCTCACTCCTAGAACGGCTCCACCTGACTCCAATGAAGTATGAATGCAACAAAGCCGAAGAAAATGAGAATCGCTGTCATGGCCTTGTCGAGCTTGTAGTATTCCGATTTGTCAAATGTTAACTCAGGAAAGTACGCTCCTTTTGTCCGGAGGGGGAAGCGCAACGGGTTCGAAATCAAGGATTGGAAAGATCGCTCCTCCCAACCGATACCAAAGGCAATAGCGATCCCGAGGATACCGGCGGAGAGCATCTCCGTTAACGGAATGAGAGATTGAACAATCTCTAGCAATGCAGACGTGGCAACCACGATGAGCACGATTGCAGTCGCTTTGCCAACTTGTTCATTGTCTTCCGAAATCCGAATGAGGCCGTATCGGAATAAGATGTACAATCCGAGGATAGGGCGCATCATGGTAAAGTGCAACGTTGTCGTGATCTCGGACCATATCTGCTGCCACGACGAAAGCCCTTCCAGTTCAGTTCCTGTGAATGGTCCGCCTCCGCTTCCAAACAATTCCACGTTGCGGAAGACGATGTGGCTTAACACGCCGATGGCCATGTATGTGAAGACAATGTACGATGTTGTTCTCACCCTTCCTTGTGAAGCTTGGTAAATCTCGCCACAGAGGATAACTAATCCAAAAATTACGGCTGACGCTAAGCCTTGAGACCAGAGATAGTCGTTGGCGAAATTTCCACCATACAAGTCCATGAAGTAAAAGTAATCTGAACCTGCAAACATGCCCACCCAACGGAAGAGGATGTGACCGATCATCAGCACGAGCAGAAGCACGGCTACGTCTGCAACACCCTGGATCTCCTCATTGTCTTCTTGGCCTTTCATGAACCGGAACTTCAAATAAACCAACGTCCAAATGAAACCCGGAATGAGATAGAGGCCAGTAAAAGCGGCCAGTGGTGTGTTGACTTTCATGAACACTGCTGCACCAATCGTCAGGAGAATATAGGCGAGAACGACAGCCACTCCGATGTTGAATTGCTTCCGAGTTCGGAGGATAGGGACAGGGAAAATAAGGGCGATCATCAGTATCAAGCCAGCAAAAATTTGGTCGTTGAAATGGCCTCCATACAACACGACTCGCCAGAATTCATTTTCATAACCGATTGAGCGAAGGCTGTTGGCTACACCTTTGCAAATGAAAATCCAGCACAAAAGTTGCGCAGCAAATCGCTTGTTCCAAATCACTTCGAGTTTCTGGTTGTTGACAAGAATGAGTCCAGACACGCCGAGGGCAAGGCTCAGTATCCCGCCTACTGCGAGTAAGCCATCAACTGCCATAGTGGCTGATGATGCCTTCATCATTTGATGTTATTCCCGATTAAGTTTCGGTCCCAACGATTCGCTCTTGTTCATCGCTGGTAACAGTGGGAGCGATTTTCACCACTCATCACTTAGAGCATAGCACCAACGATGCATAGAATCAACATAACCGGAAAAATGACCAATGGAGGTTTAGGAATCTCATGCAGATGCCCCTTTTGATTTGCAAACAAGAGTGTAGCGAACATGAACCCATATGCTGCTGCAAGAGCATAGAGGAGCGAGGTTGTCGCTTCACCTGCTTCAAGCATGAAACCAAGCATCAATCCCATAAGACCAATTCCACCAAACCCAGCACCGATCATCATGCGCATTGAGGCAGAATTATTGATTTCATCTGGATGAATTTCGCCAAAGATTTCCTCGTTAAACTTGACAGGAGCGAGGATTTTTCGAATGGCGATGATGAGGATGATGGCGCTTGCAGGAACTATGGCATAGAGGTCGTTCATGTGCATCGATTACCTTCATGAGGATATGATTGTTTTTCTCCATACTCCAATCAGAGGTGGATTTACCAGACCCATTGATTCATGCGTCTTCGTGGGTTCGCAGAATCCATGAGCAACCACCGTCGACGGCCATCCTTTGGTCGTGATAGCGTTTGGTTGGCTTCTGCTGACGTTGTCGCAGTCTTACTAGCATTCGTTGGTCAATTGATTCTCGCACGTGCATTGCTTTCCGAATCCTATGGTTTGTTCGTTATCGCTATTGATCTGTTTGCGACATTGTTTCTCCTTCTCGATTTAGGATTACCAACCTTGCTCGCTCGGGATGGCCCACGTCAGCCATCGGCTATTTGGTCAGGAATGATGCGTATCTATCGTTTGCAAGGGATAGCGGTTCTCATCTTTGTCCCAATCACTGTCTCCATCACCCTGATGCAAAGCGTTCATGATTCGCTCATGCTCATTGGGGCAGGCGTTGCCTTGGTTCACATCGCTTCCTATGCGCCTCGAACAGCGTTACGCGCTGCTGGAGATGCACGATTTGAATCACTGACAAAGGTGATTGAGCGTATTGCAACAACCATTGGCTATGCTCTTCTCTTCATGACGGATTCAACGGATGTTGTTGCCTATGCAACCGTTTTCCTCGTTGGAGCCATTCTTGGCTTATCCATCGCATTTGTTGGAGCATATCGCGTCTGTGGGAAGAGCAGTGAACGTACCGATTCAACAGAATTGGGAGCTGACTGGATCAGCAAGAAGAGCATCCTCCTTGCAGCCCTCCCCTTTGCAATCACACTCGGCGTTCTACCGTATGTCATCAGAATTGAGAAATTCATCCTCGCGAGTGAATTGGGCTACGATGAGGTTGCATTGTTCCATGTTGCTCAACTTGCTTGGTTAGCAGGATTGCTTGTTCCGCAAGCGATGCGAGCTGCATTGCTGCCTGTGCTCGGGGCTTCTCGAAACAACGCTTCGCTCTTCAATCAACACCTTGATCGAGTTGAATCGATTTGTTTTGCACTTGTTCCCGTCGGCATGCTAGCGGGTGCTGTCATCGTTTGGATACTTCTCCCCCTTGGATTTCCAGGCGAATATTTTGATGGAACATTGGGGGCTTCAGCCACAGATGTGTTCATGATTCTTTTAGCAGGATGGGCATGCACCGTCCTCTCAGTGCCTTCTTATACGGCGCTACAAGCAGGAGAGAAACCTTGGTTGTTTACGTTCCTCATTCTTGTCGTGGTTCTTTCTTCAACCGTTTTTGGATTGATTTTAATTTCCTGGGGGGCGACATCAAGTATTGGATTAGCGATTGAAATGGCAGCCTATGCGTCGGTTGCTTCTTCAATCGTGATGCTCTTTGTTGGCATTACACTCAGCCGTCGTATGTCTCAATTCATGCAACGTGGATTCCAATGGGTTGCAACGCTTGGATTGGTATTTGTTTCATGTTGGGCGTTGTCTCAACAATCTTCATTGGCACTCGTTGGATTCGGATTATTCATTCTTCTTCCTCAAGGCCTTCGAGCAATGCAGACCATTGTTGACCAACCGTATGAGGAGATGTACGTTGAGGCAGAATAACTGGAAAGGCTTCCCAATCCGTTTGCAAAGCAGTCTCGCACGCATCTGCTAAGGCTTCAGGCGTTGCTCCATCGATGACACATTCTTTTGGAAGATATGTTGCTACATCTCCGACGTTCGTTGAAACCACGGGAGTGCCACAAAGAATGGATTCACGTGCAACCAGCGGCCCTGATTCTCGATGTGAAGTGATGAGGGTGACATCGGCGACGATCATTCGGTCCCAAACGATGCTACGCGGTTGTTGCTTGAGCGTTGTCATGCCAACAACCCATCCTCGCTGTTCAAGGATCTCACCGGTTTGAAGAGCGAGATAGTGGTTCTTTTCTGGTCGTCTTGGGTCGGCTGGGAAAAGAATGTCGATGGCTTCACGACGCCAACGGCCTTTCCATTTCTTCATTGGTCGTGCCCATTCATCGTCCATTTCGCTGTGACAAGCAATGGTGTACGACTTGCTGGTTTGGACACCAAGGTCTTGCGCTGTCGTTTGAAGTCGCTCGCTCACGAAGACCATTGAATCAGCGGATTCCATGAGCGATTTGATGCGTTTTCCAGTCGTTTGATGCGTGAGTCCAACATCAACATCGTGGCCATGAACAACACCAGTCCAAGGGACCTTCCATCGTTTGGAAAGTGATTGTGCAAGTTCACCAACAGGCCAAAGTGTGTGCGCAATGATATGTTCAGGACGCCATCCTGCGAGCCATTTCTCAATGGAACGTTGTCGATTTCGAATGCTTCGAGAGGTTAACCAAGGATAGGGATGGTCCGTGTAAGCGACATACCGAGGTGCGAAGATCTGGAATTCGTTGTGCTCAAACTGCTTCGGAGCTTTGGCAACACCAGTCAGTGTTGAACGACTTTGTTCCATGTACTTCAGAAGTCGTGGAAGCGGATTGACGATGCGAACATCATGGCCCATGTCTCGCAAAAGTTGGGCATGATCGGCGACAAAGGTTCCCCTTGCTGCATTTGTTGGAAGAGGGTGAAGCAGCGTCACCAAGAGAATCTTCATCAAATCACTCAGTCATTGAGGGCTTGATGAAGCGTTGTTAAGTTGTCAGCAACGGAAGCATTCGCATTGAACAATCCAGAGCCAACGACAGCGTTGGTGACACCCCATTCTCGCAACATAGCAATGTTGTGAGCTTTCACGCCACCATCGATTTGCAGTTGGACGTTGCGTCCACCAGCAGCGACTTGTTCGTCAATGGCTTTTCTCAAAGTGCGGATTTTTGATTCAACGGTTGGAATGAACGATTGTCCTCCAAAACCAGGATTGACACTCATAATGAGGACGAGGTCAACGTCTGGAAGGACTTCAAGTGCCGCTTCAACAGGCGTACCTGGGTTGAGAACGACACCTGCTGTAGCTCCAGCATCGCGAATGGCGTGGAGGAGGCGATGGAGATGCTTGACCGCTTCGACGTGGACGGTCAGGTGGTTGCAACCCGCATCGATGTAGTCTTGATACATCGTCTCCGCATTTTCGACCATGAGGTGTGCATCGAAAATAGGGCCATCTCCGAGGTGCTTTCGAAGTTGTTTGATGACGGGTGGGCCGAAGGTCAGGTTTGGAACGAAGTTCCCATCCATGACATCGAGATGAAGCCAGTCAAGACCTGCTTCAACGGCTTCATCGCATGCGGAACCAAGGGCTGCAAGGTTGGCGGTTAGGACACTGGGTGCGATGATCATCAAATCCCTCTGAACACAGCGAGGTGCTTGAGACACATGAGGCTTTTCTTATCGCTTCTGGACGGAAACGACATCGTCCCATTGTCGTGCAGAGCCTCTTCGGAAGATGTTGTTGTGGAAAGCCCGGTGCAAGTGATGCACACATCGAGCCAATCGGCCTCGATGGTTGTAGCATCCTTGACGGGTGTGAATTGGCGTGAACACCTCAACAATCGGCAATGCAGGGCCATCGAATGGTGGTCGTTCAAT
>JAYYFM010000051.1:0-7410 GCA_036158745.1 Thermoplasmatota archaeon | reverse complement strand
CGATTGACCGATTGGAGCAACGCATTGATGCTGTTGAAAGCACCAATACGACGAGCATTATTACGTTCCTGAAGGCTGTTCCAGTCAGTATTCAACTCACAGACAACGTCGTGCTCTACGAGGGCTCACTGTGGGATTTGCTCCATGATGAATGCTGGGAGAGCAACGATCCTATCGAGTGCAATGTCTGGATTGCTCTGGAAGCAAGTGGACCAAGTGGTCGTGAAGGATTGCGACGAGACATGGTCAACGTTGCCTTCGATACGCTGTCGCTCGAAGTTCGCTCAATGCTTCTGAACCAACAAGAAACCAAAGCCATCATTTACGTTGATCAGCCGTACATGAACCTCAACATTGCCTCCGATCTCCGAGATGAGATTGATGAAATCCTATCACAACCTCCAGAATTGCAAAAGACACGAACCTCCAAATTGACTGGAGGACTCCCCGTTTCCTTGGACATTAACGAAGGTATTCATGACACACAATCGAGAACAACCATCCTGACGATGCTCATCTTGACCATTGTCTTGGCCATCGTCTTCCGTTCAATACGACTAGGAATCGTGACCATGGTTCCTGTTGCAGTTGTCATCCTTTGGCAACCACTTCTCATGCAGAGTGGGGATGTCAACGTCAACATCTTTACAGCGATGATTGGAACCATTGTCTTCGGTATTGGTGTCGATGATGCGATTCACGTGATGCATAGAATACAGGAAGAGGGTGAGAATTCGAAAGGAATTGCGCATTCCATAGAAGAAACTGGTCAGACCATCTTTGAGACAACCATTACAACAGTGGCAGGAATATCGGCTGGCTTCTTAGCAGCCTTCCCAGGTTTGGAGAATTTCTTCATGCTGATGTGCTTGCTCATCATCTTCGCCTTCGTAACCAGTTCGTTCCTTCTTCCAAGCATCCTTGTTGCCGAACACACAGTTCGAGATTTGATCAAAGGCCGAACAACGTTCGGAGAATTCATTCGCGGAGAAGACCCATGGAGAGACATGTCTGGAGACATGACCATTACCAAGGCATCCGAATTGAAACCGGTTGATGCAGTCTTGGATCAATCGTAGATTCGTGCACGCCACATGGCAGCTGCGAGCAGCACGAACAATCCAAGAGCAAGACCAAGTCGAACATCAGGTGTGGACGATTCACTCTGGCCCGTTGATGTACCGATTTGGTTGTCAGATACGTTATCGGCAGGAGCCTCAACATCGAGAACGGTTACTGAGCCAGTCATGCCAACCGCTTCATGAGGTTCACAAAAGAAACTGTAGGTTCCAGCAGAGTCGTAATCGAAAACGTGACCATAGTCAACAGCACGCTCAGGATCACCTGAATCGAACACACCATTCTCTTCAACTGAATTGTGAGGAAGTGCTTGGCCACCCCAAACAAATCGAAGTGTATCACCCTCATTGATGGTCAAGGTCGAAGGTGTAAATCGGAGATTTGTGCTGTCAACAGTTACGACGTGAACCTCAGTTTCTTGCTCTTCCTCAAGCGTAAGGTTCCCTTGCAAAAGAAGCAGGACGATGGTCACAAGTATGACTGTTCGCATGAGAGTTAATTACCTGGCAGATATATGAACAACTGTTCCTTTTTCGAGAACAATGTGGAGGGAGTGAGGAGTAAGCCCCTTTTTGTTGCCTTTCGGTGACCGCATTCAACTTAGCATCCTACCTGTCCCTCTGCGTGCCGCATCAACAGGACGATTTGGACTTGCTCCAGTGGGGTTGCTCGTTCCATCGACATTCAGGCAACCTCCGTCTTTCAACATCATTGTACACACCTGGTATCGTATCGTTTCTGTGGCATTGACCTGACCATCTCTGATCTTTCACTTCTGTGAACCACCTGCACTATGGAGAGGGGACTTTCCTCAGAGTCGAACTCTGTCAGCGGTCCTCTCACTCCCTCCGAGTGTCTGTCAATCAACTTCCATATGAACCCATCAGATTCACTGGTATGGGTTTTGACCGACGTCGGCACCCTGTTGCTGGGCACCATATGGACCTTGTTGAGGCTGTTGGGCCATGGCAGGAAGCGTTTGCTCAATCTGCTGCATTCGTTGTGCAAGACGTGGATTCATTCGTTTCTGTTGCTCCGTTGGTCGTAACCCAAAGACGAGTAAGCCAACCAAGACGAGGCTGAGGACGACCAAGACGCCCAAGACAATTGGGTTCACTTCCGAGACGGTTCCGAGGAAGCCTTCCGACTCTGCTTCCTTGACACGCAAGGTTGGAGTTTGCATGGTTTCCGAACCGAGGATTTGGACTTCTAGCCACATCGTGCCTGTTCGCGAAGGTACCCAAGTACCCGTGTAAACAGTGGATGTTCCTGGAGTAACCTCCAGCTGACGTGCATCCACACGGGTGCGTGCCCCATTGGATTCAACCAATTCAAGAACAATTTGGACGCTACCGTCAGCATTTCCGTTGTTGACAATGGTTGCAGAGATTTCCACGGTTTCATCGACACGGACACTGTCACCTCCGTACTTGACGGATGGCCCACCAACAAAGGTGAAATCAGGAACACGTTGTTCCAAGTCCCAAGTGTGGAATGGGGCATCGACATCGTTGAAATCCTCAGAGAAGGCGTTCCCTGCCATGTCTTCTCCTGTGACCCAAACACGTAACTCGAGTGCTTCTGTTCGATCCGATTCTGAGATGATGTCATCCAAATCGAGGGTGGCTGCAATTGGAATTTGTTCACCATGCGCTCGACCTCCAAGAAGTTCCATCGGTGTTTGGCCATCATACATGGCTGCGACGTTAAGTCCCAATCCAGCAGGATGGACAGCGTAGTTCAGAACCAAGGAATCAGGATTGAGTTGCTCTAATTCTCGGACCGTTAATTGAATCATCAAATCGGACCAGTCGGATTCTGCAATGATCTCTTGGGCGTTCGGAGAGCCTATCTCCATGAGAATCGGTGCTTGTTTATCGACGAAAATGGTCGTTACAGGACCTTCATCGAGACCACGCAATACGGCTCCACTTGGTGGATTGTACATCGATAGGAACAGCCCATGCTCACCAGGTTGGTCTGGGACGGTTCGAGCGAAGCTGAAGTTTCCATACGTTTCAACAACGGATTCCTGTCCGTTGATTCGCATCAGGAGATCAAGGGATTGTTCGATGGTTCGCATGCTTCGATACCAAACCAATTCACCTCGGTATTCCATCGAGGAGTCTTCTGCAGCATAGGCTCCAACAGAATTGACTTCGTTCATATCAATGAGCAGTTTGGATTTCGATTGGTCAAGGGTCAATTCGCCACTGTATTGCCATGATGCATCGTACAATGGGAAGACACCGGTTTGACCAAGACGATCTGTAATTTGCATGGTAGGGATTCGAATGAAGCTCGGATCCGGATCAAAGCCCCATTCAATGCTGAAGTTGACATTGAACGCTCCTTGCTCGGAAAAGACACCATCGCCTCCATCGATTGAGCATGATTCAACGTCAACATAGACGTGGTTGCTGTAGCACTGATCGTTCTCTGCAGTCCAGTAAATGATGGCAGAATCACTTTCAGTCGAACCAAGGTTCAACTCAATCGATTCAATGTCGGTGACTCCGTTTTTGTCCCAGACAGGAATTTGCAAGAGATTGGCTTCACCAGGGTGGAGCCATCCGTCACTGTATTGACCCCAGATCAGATCGTACTCTGTTCCCAAAGTAGGCGTTCCATCTGAGCGGATTTGGAGATTGAACAAAGGCGTGTTCATGCTTCCTCCCTCGATCATAACGTTACCAGCACCATCTGCTACGCTCAGCCAGCCTTGGACATATTCACCATCAGGTGCCTGAGATGTATCCATTGTAAGTGTAAACTCACCAATGGTGGCAAGCATGTCCTCGGGTTGCTCCAAAGGAAGAATCTGAACTTCGTCTTCATCGATTGAACCGTCCATGTTCGCATCATCAACCCATGATCGCCAAATGTGTGCATCGGCATGATGGGGGAGGGAGGGGCTATCGCCAAGAATGAAGTTAATCTCTGTCGAAGGAGAAGCATCAACGTGATCAAAGGTATCAACGTCCATACCAATCAGCATTGGAGCGATGGAGTCCATCGTGAAATTAGCGACTGGATTCACTTCGTAAGCAACACCCTGACCAGCAACGGGCGTCACCTCAAGTTCCATTTCGAGGTTGTTGGCGCTCGAAGGAACGCTGTAGATGATGGAGGCAACACCGTTGAGGATGAGACTCGTTGAGCCCTTGTCTTGACCATCGACAAGCAATCGTACCTGTGCTTGGCCGGTTCGCGGCACTGCATCACGAACGCCTTCAAATCCAAGGTAGGCATTGACCGTCACAAACGTGCCCTGGATGAGCGATGCTGATGCTGCATCCGTCTCAACTCCAGATTGTGAAACAATGGTGAATCCCTTGAGCGAAACATCGTTTTCAATGCCGTTGGCATTACCCAAGCCAAAGACATGGTTCAGTGGCAAGGTTGGTCCAGTCGGACTCACAAGCATGACGTTTAGTGAAGCGTAAGGCTCATCGTTCCAACTGACTGGCATTTGGAACGTGTGGGTAAATTGAATGTAGGAACCTGAACCAATCATCGAGATTTCACCGCTGGCATCGATATCGCTCCATCCTAGAGCGTAGCCTGACTGTTGACAGTTCGCAACAGCAGGACCTGACAACGGAAGAACAACAGTTCCACACAGAACCTTCGACTGGCCACTCGGTCCACGGAGCGTGAAATCGATGCTCCAACCGTTGTTCTTGACGTACGATTCTGCATCCAGCACACCAAGAGGTGAAAGGTCGAAGGTTGAGTTCACCGTTATCCAATCGGTCGAAGGCGTGAGCGTGTCGACTGGTGGGCTAACAGTCAGCGAAATCGGATTGAGCGTCGGTGAGGAAGCAACACTGTTGATCGTGATTTTCACCGATCCTGACGACATCATACGAACTGGAATCCGAACCTCTTTGACACCGCCGAGCGATATGACGGAACTTAATTCTTGATTGAGCCCTTGCACAAGTGCAGAATTGGCCGCAAGATTGAGGTTCAATGCCGCCTCATACGGAGCAAAAATACCGCACATGGTGACGTCTGCACTTGATTGAGACGAACCAATGGTGATGCTCACACGGGCCATTGGTAGTCCGAGAATGCCTCGATCATCGGCAGCATTTGACAGAGCATTGTTGAGCGCACCAAGTTCATTTTGAGAGAATTCAACAAAGTATGCTGTCTCAAAATTGTTGAAACCACGGTTGGTCACATCCGAGCCACCAATCTTGATGTTCATGTAAGGTGATTTCATTTCAGAGGAAGCTGAGACTGTGAAGCCAAATTGATCGATACCCGAAAGTGGAAGTAAGACGTCAAAAACGCCTGCAGAGCTTGGCATCGTTGCAAGTGTTTGACACACCTTGCCATTCGCCAGACGATTTTGCATACCGAAACTTCCTGCATCATACCCATCAAATCCCCAATCAGATACACCATCTGCACCAATATCAAGACGCAATCCCGTGTTTGGAATGGACCGTATGGTTTCAACATAAAACGAGTCGACAGAGTACGAGCCCGCAGTTGATTGAAAGCGGAATTGAACGCTATGTCCAACCTCATCGATCGTTGTGTACCCTTCCAGTGGATAGGGCTGCCAACCTTGGTCGTCAATGTTTGCTTCGAGAACCGGAGAGCCTGTAGCGACAACAGATGTTGAGAGTGCGCCGAATCCGTTTGAGATTCGATACAAAGGTGATGTGATGGATCCTGTACCCGAGACAGAACCTGATGATTGAGACCAAGTTGTCCCTGACAGAATCCAATCATGGATGGCAGGATTTTCACTAAAACTTTCGTTAATACCACCACTGATTCCTATACTGTGGACCTTGGGGCCACCGCTCAGACCTGTCATCATGTGCATCTTAAGTCTGAGAGAGGGTGTCGTCTCCCAATCGATTGCTCCGAGATCAACCGTCAAATCGGTCATTTCTTGGTATCCAGATAGAGGCGTTCCAGTTGATGCATCGATGAGCGACCACTCAAACAATGAACCCGTTGGAATTTCAGCATCGATCACCATCAAACCATAAGAAGAAGGTTCACTTCCCAAGGTTGCACCTGGCCCAAACGGTGCTGAAGTCCAATTCCCTTCACCTGTCGATATTCCCGATGCCTTTGGTAAAATTTCAACATCGTCAATATTCCATCCTGTGTATTGTACGCTGCTGTCCGTTGTTCCAAGACCGAAACGGACTTGAAAATTCGAATTACCGGCGACGTAATTTGAGATGGTAATGGTTTGAGTCGTATATTGTCCGTCGTTAACAGTTCCAGAATTTGACCAGACGTTGACCCAATTCCCTGCCGCATTCTTGACAGAAACATATGCTCGGTCCCATGTCGATGATTCAACACCGAGGCGCTTTTGAAACTTCAAATCCCATCCACCTGAACATCCACCACAATTCATCACTGGAGAAGTCGCCCAATAGGTCGTTGGCATATTATTTGGATAATTGCCATTGTAAGTGTAAATGGCCTTCGTTCCGCTTGCAACACCATTTGCTTGCCCAATCGAAGAATCATAACCCCAGAACCAAACGTTGTTTCCTGAAAACGTCCATAGGTTCGTTCCTTCCATATCGAAAATCCAACCTTGAGGAAGGAGTTGAAGAACCGAATTGTTAACATCCATACCATCGTAGACTGCGAGTGGGTGATCGTAGTCAGCAGGTGAATCAAACACCTTAGCGGCAGACACTGGCAAAACACCCTCATCCAATGAGAGCTCGATACCCGAGATGGCTTCACCACTTGGTACACTAATGGAGGTCGCATCATTGACGCCATCAGGATATGACCCGATGCTCACAGTTGTTGTTTGACCAAGTGGTGTTGCATTTGATGGTACATTCAATCCAAAATTTTCCGCTGGTCCGACCATTGGACTCAGCAAGGAAAAGAGAAACACGGTCAGCAGCAGCGAAGCGACCATTGCATTTTGCTGTCCGCGACCCATGTCTTGACGTCGCCTTCCCACTCAAAAAGGATTCTTGCGACAACAACTCCGAATGCGACCAACAAGCAATATCAACCGTATGATGTTCCGTAAGAGCATGAACGATGCCGAGACCCTGAAAAAAATCGCTGGTGAAGCAGCCTGTGAATTCGTCAAAACAGGGATGCGTGTGGGCCTTGGCACAGGTTCGACGGTCAAATACACGGTACTCGAACTTGGACGGCGAATCAAGGAAGAAGGACTCGAGATCGTTGGCGTACCGACATCCATTGCAACACAGGAACTCGCAACAGAAGTTGGCATTCCTCTGGTTGAACTTGGGTCACTGGACGGATTGGACATTGTCATCGATGGAACCGATGAGTTCGATTCACACTTTCAATTAA
>JAYYFM010000050.1:0-7438 GCA_036158745.1 Thermoplasmatota archaeon | reverse complement strand
GGAGCAGTTCTCTACACGGCTGTGTTGTTCATGTTGATGTTGTTCATGTTGATATTGATGTTGATGTTGTTCATGTTGATATTGATATTGATGTTGTTGATGTTGCTGGTGATGTTGTTGACGTTGATGGTGATGCTCGCTTTGGAATTTTATCAGGTGATGATCTTGTTGCACGTCTTTCTCTGGAACTTTCCGATGTCGAATCGCTCATTTTTGCAATGGGTGGTGTCGACGGATTGCTACGTGTGCCACCTCATATCGCTCAAGATGATGACTTAATCGAAGAATGGTCGCCTGATGTTGAATACGAAGGCCTTCATCAGTCTGATATTGATGTGACTGGCGGTATTGGCCTCAAGATCAATCGCGGTCATCTTGTTGCACAATCCGGTGTATCTGTCCATCTTGTCAATGGTGAGCATCCTTCACGAATCCTTGCTCTTGTCACTGGTGAAGCGTGGAGAGGAACGACAATTTTGCCCTGATTGCTCTGCTTCTTTTGCTGAGATACCATCCGAACTATCTATGTAGCGTCTTCACAAAGGCACAACCGGGCTACTATGTCGAACTATGCAAGTGGAGAGGTTCCTGAGGCGGACATCGAGCCCAATGTGTCAGAATTGATGGCCGCTCAGTCCTCTGATTCAACCCAGGCAAGCATGATGGCTGAGGCTGTTCTCCAGGTCGATGAAAACGATGTTGTCGTTGGTCCAATCAGCAAAGCTGACAGTCATTACCAATCTGGCTCACTCCATCGAGCATTCAGTGTCTTGTTGTTCAATTCAGATGGACAGCTGCTTCTTCAACAACGAGCCCATGACAAAATTACCTTCCCGAGCGTTTGGGCAAATTCATGTTGTTCCCATCCACTTGCGAGTGCAGAGGAGATGGAAGAGGAGAATGGGCTCGGTGTCAAGGTCGCTGCCATTCGGAAACTCAATCAAGAATTAGGAATCTCACCCGATTCCATTGACATTAACGACTTCCATTTCATCACCAAGATGCGCTATTCTGCACGAATGAACGCTGACTGGATTGAGCGGGAAATCGATCACATCTTGATGATTCAAGCCGATGTCGAGTTGGACCCAAATCCAAATGAGGTCTCTGCTGTAAAGTGGGTGAGTTCAGAAGAACTCGATGCAATGCTTGTAGGTGAAGACAGTGATGATGTCATTGCTCCATGGTTCCGTTGCATTGCTGCACGCTTGATGAATGAAGACTGGTGGGCTGCCATCGGTGACAAAGTGGCATGCGAAGCACTCCAAGATGGTCTGATTCACGATATGGGTGATGTCACACATATGCTTCCGAATGCTGAAGGTGCTAACCTCTTAACCAGCATCAATGAAGTCAAACCGTTCATCGAACAACGAATCGTTGAGAGTCTAACTGCTTCTCGTCACGATCGCCTTGCTGCAGCCATGATGCATCTGATACTTGGTGGAGGAAAGCGGATGCGGGCAACGCTTCCGTGGCTCGTTGGTCGTGCCGTTGGCGATACTCATTCAGGCCTCCTTGACATTGGTGCTGCTATTGAAACCATTCACAACTTTACGCTCGTCCATGATGACATTATGGACGATGATGAAATTCGTCGAGGCCGTAACGCTGTGCACATTGAGTACGATATGCCGACAGCCATCAATGCAGGTGATGCGATGCTTGCGATTGCATTTGAGCGATTGGTGATGTCTGCGAACATCGAGTTGCATGACATCCCATCTCTTGTCAATAGAATCGCCTGGATGGTCCGACGTGTATCAGAAGGGCAGCAATTGGACATTGAATTTGAGACACGTGATCGAGTCACTGAAGCTGAATACATTGAGATGATTGAAGGAAAAACCGCTGTGATGTTCCAGATTTGTGCTGAGCTAGGAGCACGTGTTGCCGGTGCAGACGATGAAGTGATTGAATGTCTTGCTGAATGGGGTCGTTCGGTTGGTCTTTGTTTCCAACTCATGGACGATCTCATCGATGTCCTCTCCGATTCAGCAACGCTTGGAAAACCAACAGGTTCTGATGTCGCTCAAGGAAAACAGACCCTCATGGTCATTCATGCTCTCTCACAACCAGATTCAGAAGCCAAGGCTCGCCTGTTGTCCGTTCTCGGCAAGTGTGAGGATGCTACAGAATCAATGGTTCAAGATGGTATCGCAGCATTGGATGAACTCGGTTCAATCGCCTATGCTCGGGAAAGAGCAAACGAATACCATCAGCACGCTCATGGTTGCCTTGATCGATTGCCAGATGGCCCTGCAATGCTTGCTCTTCGCGAATTAACGGACCTTCAACTCAAGCGTTTGAGTTGATGCTTACTTGCTCTCCTTCGTAGATGATTCCCTCTTGAAGAACGCGAGCATACCAGCGGGTTTGCCCAGGATATTTCTTATCCGATAATTGGTTAAAATCATCACCACTAAAGGAATCAGCAATTGTTTTGCATGGCGGTGCCGCCATTGTGATTTCAAGTTCAACTTGATTGAACCTTAGTTGAACACCAACACAGAGCGATGCTTGTGGAACATCGAGGAGAATATTTTCTCCGGTTGATCCTCCATGAATTGGATGGCCAAGTGATTGTAAGTGTTCCATTGTTTCTACAGTCATGAGGCAGACGGCCTTCTCTGTTCCACCATGATGCTTCTTATCACGAATAATCTCATGACGAATCCCGTTTGTTGTCACATCAAGAGCGTCAACACGAGGTTTGGGTACGCCCCCAACGGTCGTAGCAAATAGGCCTGCAATGAATCCTGAATCCATGCTCAATCAGCATAGTAGGATTCTGGGTTTGGCTCTGGCTTCAATCCCTTACGGGTTCGGATTTCACCAACGACCTTGTCGAAGAGTTGTGGTGGTAGCATCTCAAATCCGAGGTTCTCGGTGTTCCAGACAGCACGTCCTTGCGAAGCTGCACGGATATCGTTGGAGAATCCGAATGTTTCGGCAATTGGTAGAACACCAACAACGGTTGTCACATCACCTTCGCTTGGCATGTCTTCGATGATTCCACGTCGGTTGGTGACTTCACGTGTAACTTGACCAAGCCAGTCGTTTGGTACAGAGACGAAGGCCTTCTGCATTGGTTCGAGAAGGACGGTCTTGGCTCGCATCATTGCACCCTTGATACCGTTTCGAACGGCAGGAATGGTCTGTGCAGGTCCACGGTGGATAGCGTCTTCGTGCAACTTTGCATCAGTCAATCGAACAAACATGCCTTGGACTGGTTCGTCAGCGATTGGTCCTTTCTTACAGACTTCGTTGAATGCTTCAATAATCAACTCACGGGTTTCGTGGAGACCTTGGATACCCTTGGTATCGTTGACGAGAACGTTGGTACCATTGATGGCGTAGATCTTGCGCATCAAGTCCTTGTCCATGCCGAGTTCGCCGAATTTGTTTCCAGTTTCCTTGGCATCACTGCTTCGAACAGGCCCGTCACCGAGGTCACCGTTTCGTAGAGCGTTAACAACCTCACCGGGAAGTGCTTCAATCTCGAAGAAGAAACGGTTGTGCCGGTTAGGCGACTTGCCTTCGAAAGCGTTGCCACGGTTGCTACCTTGAACACCTTCACGGTAAACGACGATTGGTGGGCTGACACTGACCTTGATGTTCTGTTCTTCCTCAATTCGGTAGACGGTAATCTCAAGGTGAAGTTCACCCATACCTGCAAGCAATGCTTCGCCAGTTTCCTGGTTGGTTGTGACTTGCAGCGACGCGTCAGACTTTGCGAGTGAGCGCAATGCATCGATGAACTTTGGAAGATCCTTCATGCTCTTTGGCTCGACAGCGACGGTAACAACAGGGTCAGAGTAGTGACGAATGGCTTCAAACGGAGTGAAGTCTTTGTCACGAGAAAGCGTTACACCAGCGGCAGCGCTTCGAATACCTGTGATTGCAGCGATGTTACCAGCAACGACCTTTGGTACAGTGATTCGATCTCCGCCGACCATCATGCTGACTTGCTGAACACGTTCTGGCTTTGCAGCGCCGATAGCGAAGACGGATTCACCTTGTGAGATTGCACCGGAGTAAATTCGGCCAACTGCCACTTCACCGGCGTGTGGGTCCATCCAAATCTTTGTGATCATCATTGCAAGTTCTGCTTCTGGGTCACATGCCATCATTGCCTTTCCAATCGAAGAATCGAGGTCACCGGTCCAAATGTTTGGAATACGGTATGGTTGAGCATCGACTGGGCTTGGGAGCTTGGTAACTGCCATGTCAAGAAGAACTTCGTGAACTGGTGCAGCCTGTGCTAATTCCTTCTGCTTCTCGTCGTTACAGTACTGGAAAATGTCGGTCATGGAAACGCCAGATTTCTTCATGTAAGGGATGGTAATTCCCCAATTGTGGTAAGCACTTCCAAAGGCAACAGTACCGTCCATGACACTGACTTGCCATTCTTTCTTGAACTCATCAGGAGCAAATTGCTTGATCAACCTGTTGACTTTGGTAATGGTTTCTTGGAATCGGCTCATCATGTCTTCTGGAGTGACCTGAAGTTCGTTGATGAGTCGATCGACTTTGTTGATGAAAAGAACAGGCTTAACCTTCTCCTTGAGCGCTTGTCGGACAACCGTCTCAGTTTGAGGCATTGGTCCTTCGACAGCACAAGCGAGAATGAAACAGCCGTCAACCGCACGCATAGCACGGGTAACGTCACCACCAAAGTCAACGTGACCTGGTGTGTCGATGAGATTGATCAGATAGTCTGTGCCATCAACAGCGTGAACCATTGAAGCCGAGGCAGCGTTGATGGTGATTCCACGAGCAGATTCTTGCTCGTCGAAGTCGAGAACACGTGCAGCACCAGCCAAATCGCTGGACATCATACCTGCTCCAGCAATCAAGTTGTCAGAAAGTGTCGTCTTTCCGTGGTCAATGTGCGCAGCAATGCACAGATTTCGAATCTGTGGAAGAACGTGCATAACTTCTGTTGCCTTTTTGATGTTGTCTTCTTTTCGTCCCATGGTATCCACCTGTCTGGTTCATTTCACCCACTTGAATGGGGTTCTTAAGTGAGTCGCAAAACTTCGACGAAATTCGTCGCCGTATGCGGTTTCAACGAGCGGATGCAGCGATACGCTCGACTTCTTCTTTCTTTGCCACAGCAAAGGAAGTTGCATCGCCTTCGGAAGCCTTGCTGAGCTCGTTGACGATGCACTGTTGGAGGGTTCGCTTGGACTTGTGAGTACCCTGTTGAGCGCCCTTGGCGAGGTTCTTCAAGGCAACATCGAGACGTCGTGATGGAGATGAGTCAACTGCCTTTGGTTGCGAGACAGCACCGAACTTGATTCGAGTGATCTCTTCCATAGGAGCTGCATTGCAGATGGCATCGACAAAGATTTGCAGGGGGTTCATGTTGCGTCGCTCAGCGAGAACGTCGAGAGCGCTTTCGAACGCCTTCATTGCAGATTGTTTCTTACCGGTGTATGCTCCGGTTCGCATGAGTTTGTTGATGTAGCGTTCAACGACGCTAAGTTTGGACTTTCCGAACCACGTGTTGGCGTGACGGCCACCGGTGTGTGGTACACCAACGGTTGAGAGGTTGACGTATGGTGCAAGACCAGGGTCGTTGCAGACAACTTCAGCAGCATCCCACTTGCCAAAAACAAGCGTTCCGATACCTGCGATGGGACGATCGTCGACTACTACTTCTTCTGACATTATGAACACCTCAGCGGACTGGCTTCTCCTTGCGTCCTCGTACCATTTCGTCGAGGGATACGCCGTTGACTTGAATGACCTTGTAACGGACGCCGGGGATATCTCCATAGGAACGACCCATACGTCCACCGATACCTTCGACCATGACTTCGTCGTGTTCATCGATGAAGTTGATAGCGCCGTCACCGGGGGCGAATGCGGTCAACTTGTTTCCGTTTTTGATGAGTGAAATTTTGACAGCCTTGCGGATTCCGGAGTTGGGTTGCTTGGCTTCGATACCGACCTTTTCGACAACAATGCCCTTGGCTTGCGTCGATCCGGCAAGTGGATCGTGCTTTGCACGAGATTTGAGCATGCGCTTCTTGTATCGTCGGTCAGACCAACGAAACTTTTGACGGTCCTTGGCCATTTTTGCACCTGCAAAGAGTCCTCTACCCATGTTCAAACCTCATTCGAGCGTTTTGGCGACTTTGCTTTCATATATCAAGTCGCCGTTTCATCGGAGTCAGGATTCCGCCGTCTGTGCGGAAGAATAACATCATAAACAAGGTCTTGTTAGTAAAGACATGATTCCTAAGGGTATGCGACCAATCGTTGCACTTCTGACCATGCTTCTCGGATTGTTGGTGATTGTCAACCACTGGATGAGTCTCGTTGAATCCGAAGTTGATGTTCTTACAGCACACGCAGTCGGTCTCATCGGTTTGTTCTCGGGAATGAACATGATGTCCTCCGGCGGTGAGGCAGTAGAAGAGGAAGACCGTCCACGTTACCTCGAAGATACTCAGACGAAATTCTGAGGACGTGATGTTTTGGCCTTTCGAGATCATCTTTCGCACGCAGAGCGCATAAGCGATGAAGTGAGTCTCGTTCATGGGGTTTGGGAATACAGTTCAAACCGCTCTCATCCCAATATGTTGTTTGAGAACGTGAAAGAAGCACCTGGGCAGAGGATTTCAGTCAACATGCTGACGCGTGACCGGCTTTGTGAAGCCATTGGAATCCAACCTGAGGTTTACATCGACACACTTGCATGGGCCATGAAGAACCCAGGGATTCCTGAAATTGTGTCGCCTGCAGAATCTCCTGTTTACGACAACATGCAGGAAAAGGTGGATTTGCATTCCATTGCCATTCCTCATCATTGGCCTCAAGATCGAGGTCGTTACATGTCAGCGAGTGTCATTATTGCCGAAGTGAATGGTCGAAGGAACATGAGTTTCCACAGACAATTCTTGCGAGATGAGAACCACCTTGTTGTTCGTCTTGTCCCTCGACACTTGCGGACCATGGTTGATCAAGCAAGGGAGCGTGGAGAAGAAGTCGACATCGCCATTGTCAATGCTCCTGATCCGGTTGTTCTACTCGCCGGTGCCATGTCGTTTGATGAGCCAATTGATGAGTTAACCATCGCCGCTGCACTTCATGAGAAACTGTATGAGAAGCAACTTCAATTGGTCGAATTGCCGAACGGTATTCAAGTGCCTGCGGATGCTGAATATGCCATGTGGGGTCGAATCACATTGGATGACGATGATGAAGGTCCATATGTCGATATAACAGGAACCGTCGATGATGTGCGACAAGAACCGGTGATCGAAGTTGATGGAATCATCCACCGAGAGGACCCTATTTTCCACGCACTCATTCCTGGCGAAGCCGAACACAAGACGCTGATGGGATTGCCACGCTCGCCTACCATCAAGGAAGCCGTGGCACAAGTTGTTGATTGCATCGATGTCCACATGACCGAGGGTGGTTG
>JAYYFM010000049.1:0-7447 GCA_036158745.1 Thermoplasmatota archaeon | reverse complement strand
GGAATTTGAGGCTGCGCAAACGCTTGCAGACGAAGAAGAGTGAGTGGCGCGACGTGGGAGATTTGAACTCCCGTGGGTAAAACCCACTGGATTAGCAATCCAGCGCAATGGCCAGGCTATGCGATCACCGCAGCGAAGCGAGCCACCAGCAGTTTAGTCATGAATATGACGGTGTCATTCTCAACCAATCACTCAAAGAAATCTTCGAAGTCATCGGCCATGTTTCGTGTCGCTTGATTGCGCTTACGTGCTGCGAGAATGCGCTTGAGGCGAGAACCTCGCTTGATCGTAATAGGAATGAACAATGCATTGAGCACGACGAGGATGAGGACGGCAAGTCCTGCCGTCTGGAATTCACCAACTTCCGTGTAGTCAAGAACGTCCTGGAGCCATGGTACACCAAGAGGTGGTTCAGGTGGAGCAGGCTCCTCCGGAATCAAATGCTGGTTGTAGTCCCACCATTGGTCCTCAATCTTCACACGCAAGATGTTGTCACTCGGTAGCTCAAACGTGTTCTCATTTCCTTTGGAATCAACCGGTGCGAGTACGTAATAGTACGTTCGCATCGGTCGGATGCCATCAACTTCGAGCCCAGATTGATCAAAGGTGCCTTGTTCACCTTGTATGCCTACAAGGCCGGTGACGAGAGGTGTTGCGAATCGGAGATCGATTTGCGATGGTTCGACATCCATTCTGTAGATGTTCCACGTGACGCCACCGTCTTCTTCGTTCGCAGGCCATGTCCACGTCATATTCAATTCGTAGCAAGCGTTCCAATCTTGTTGCATGTCGTAGCATTCAGTGGAATTGGTAAATCGGTAGGTGTACGTGAAAGACGAAACGGCACTTGTTGGTGGAAGTGCATCACCACAAAGTCTGGATGAACCGTCTTCCTCCATGACAACGTTGATTCGTGACGTATCGGGTACACCAGCTCGATTGGTCGGTAGAATCGCGTATGAGGCGCATGTTCCGGTTTCGAGTGCAACCGGGTCGACCCAACCTTCCGAATCGGTGGGTACCAATTCCACACCGCTATCAGCCAACAACTCTGCCCAGAGGTTCTGGTTGGTTTCTACCGAGGGGTCTGGGAAGATTGTTCCCACGAATTCATCGACAGTAAGTCTGTAGATTTGCCAACCACCAAGATATGGGTTCAGAATGTCACCTTGTGGCGTCCAAGTGAGCTCGATGGCTCCCCCGACCAGTTTGTTGTGGTTGAGGTTGGAAAGGGAAACATTTGGTTCAGGGAGTGCTCCGATGACGAGGACGACGGTGTTGGAATGAAGATTCAGACTGATGTTCTCAAGGCCATCGTAGGCGAAGAAGTCTGGTGATTCGAGGTAATCCCAGAAGGTGTTGTCCAATGAACTGAGTTCAAGGAATTCGACAGAATCATGGGGGATTGAATCAGGTAACAATGCTGAGAGATTGACATCGAGTTCAAGCGACTGGAGTTGAGCTGGTTGAAGTTCATTTTCAAGTTGCATGACCTTGAAATCCATGATCATCAAAGGCTCTTTTCCTCCTGCAATGTTGTAATTGAATCCTTCAATTGGCAACAATATATCGTACATAAATTGTGCTTTGTCAAGTGAAACGGCTGAACCGCTCATCAGTGGTTGTTCATTGATGAGGACTTCGTCGATAATGGAGATGGTCGCATGTGCTTCAGCATTGAACCCGAGGGCATCTTCGACATAGAGGCCAATGTCGTAATCTTTCAATGGGAAGGAAGATGCGTTGATGGAAATGGACTTTCCATATCCTATTGTGATGACAGTATCGAGCACCCATGTGTAATTCAGTGGTTCTGCAGCAACGGCGTTGGTAACGGCTGTTAATTCGATGGCATCAGCAGTCGTGTAGGTTCCAGAGATTGAATTCATGGTAATGATTGGAAGAATGTCCCCAGCGAGGATGGAGGTAAATTCGATCAATGTGTTGTCGGAAGGGCCTGTGTCGGGTCTTCCGTCGAAGGTTGTTGGCATGTAGATCCGTAGTTCCTTCCCTTCTCCTACCTTGGTGAGGTTGAACATACATGTTGACGATTCAGCTGGTCCAAGTTTGTCAATTTCGCATGTTTGGAGATATTCAGATTCGCCAACCGCATCAAACATTTCGAAGGTGATTGAGAAACTCTCTACGGTGAAATTCCCGATGTTCTCAACATCCACCGAGAGCATGTCTTCCCCGTAGTAGTAGTCCGGAGACGAAGGATTATGCGATGGATACATGCTTGCAATTCGAAGGTCGAGAGTGTTATCAAGAACAATCTCAACTTCAGCGAGATCGTTGTAATCGTTGAGATCGCCATTGAACGCACTCGTACTGTCGATCAGGCCAAATTCGAAGATGTACCTCCCTGGAACGGAGTAGTTGAGGGCGGGCAAGGTGATTGTGTATGGTTGCTCATAGCCACCTGATGGTAGCGTTGTAACGCTTTGATTGGCTGTAGCTACGAGTGTTCCATCGAGCTCTCGCAAATTCCAGCCCATGTAAGCGATTAATCCACACTCGCCACAGGTATGAGCGGTACCGGAGATGCTCATGACGTAGTCTTGCTCTGTGTTGAGGACGAACTCGCCGTTGTATGTGTGGAGGTTCGAGAGGGTCTCTCGAGGGTCTTGGTCTTGGTCCACGGAGACATCACTGTATTCTGCAGTGAGATTGATGTTGTACGAGAGGACGTCGTCGCTGGTATCGACATCAGCAAACGTGAATTTGAAGACAACGGTGAATGTACCTGTTACACCGTTTGGATACCATTGCGTTGCATCGCTGAAGTTGCCACTGTCTCCGTTCAGGAGCCCGTTGATGTTGATCTGGCCGCTTGCGATATCGTTTGAGATGCACTGTGTGGCTGTTTTCATACCCGAACAAATGAACCAATCCATCGCTCGCGTCGAGGTTTGTGGGCCTAGAGCTTGGTTCTCAACTTCTGCTGAGAAGGTGATGGGATCAAACGCTGCATAGTTTCTGTTTTCCACGGGGCTCTGGCCGGCCAAGATCGCTAGGTCAACCTGTTCGATAGCCGCTGCAGTTGGCACCGTAACAAGTGCCGACATGAGCGACAAGAGCATCAACGAAACCAAACCAAAGCTGGTTTTTTTCTTCGCAACAGTCGGTCGCTCCGCTCCTGTCATCGTACCGTGGTCGCATGGATGATTCAAAGACTCATCGCATGAATCACGGTAAAATCAACTGGTTCCAAACACCAAATTGTTTGGCAACGTTCATGACATCCTTTGTCGTGGTCACTCCATGGGAGGAGGGGATTGGTCGCAACTTCGAGACGATGAGGACGGACTCACTGCAGTCATTGAATTCCTCTCTGCTTTCACGCTATTTCTCATGATTCTCACAGCGTTCATGTCCTTGGCCCAGCTTGAAATGGGCTCCAACGATACGGAGATCGATCAAGTCGACCAAGCCGTTGTCTCAGGTCTCGACCGACTTACGAGCGGTGCTGGATGGTTTGTGCCGAGCGACGGAGAAGACGGCTTGGATTACGCAAATTCAACGGCGGATTGGCATCTTCAGAGTGCAGAAGACTTGGAACAAGGGCGGGTTCAAACCGGGCTCATGTTCAACAAGCAGGTCGACATGAATCGGATATCAGCGCTTTCGAACGTGACGCTTGAGAGTTTCTCACTGGGATTGGGGCTTGACGAGGACCTGACTGCATTTTTGCGAATTTCCATTCACGCATCTGAAAACGATTCTCGTGTTGGATTGAACTTGTTCGAAGGAGGGGCTGATTTGAGTAATGCTCGAATGGCTTCGACAGCATCGAATACGGCTCGAATGGGAACCGAATTGGTGCTGATAACACTCGAAGTACATGACGCTGGTAGGGTGAACGAAGATCTGCAAATGACGGAAGTCATGACGCGTCCAATCAGTGGTGGTCCTGAATGGATCGAAGTGTACAACAACAACGCCTTCGCAACCAGTCTCTACGGTTGGTCCTTCAACACATCTTCAGGCTCAACATCAAATGAGGTTCTTCTACAAGGCGGCGTTATTCAGGGCCACTCAGTTGCCCTTTTCACTGGGTCGTTAGCATCACAAGAGCAAGGAAATGCATCTCAAATGTTCGATTTGGGCCAATACGGGTTGTTGGGAACTGGTTCGATGAATCTCTTGGATGATGGTTCGGGCGTCATCGAACTACGCTTCACACGTCCAGGGAAAGTGAATCCAATTCCCAACTCCAAGGCTGAGTGGGGTCCCCAAGCCGGCTTGCCGGTTGGCCTCAACCAAGTTATCGTCTGGGACGGAACGAACACGATGTCTTCGACAGCATGGTCTGTTCAAACCGGTCCAACGCCCGGTGATGTGTTCTTTGAACCATCAAATGCTTCATGAACTCGGTTGGGCTGGGAGAACCGATAGCCGTGCAAGCCGCATCGACATATTCCCGAGACCGCTGCGTAACCGGTATTCATGGTCTCGATGAAATTCTTCGTGGAGGAATCCCATATGGTTCCACAGTTCTGGCATCAGGAACATGTGGTTCAGGAAAAACCACACTCGGTATGGAGTTCCTCGTTCGTGGTGCACTTGCTGGAGAAGCATGCGCTCACTTTACAGCGACAGAACCATCGGTCAAATTGCTTGAAAACATTCGTCAGTATGCGTTCTTCGATATGAACATGGTCGATACCGGTTTGATCAACGTCTTCGACATGGATGTGCTATATTCTTGGCTAGGTCTGGACAAATCCACATTCGACTTGGACGACGTCCACGCGCTGATCAAGTCCATTACCGACATCGTCAACACCATTGGTGTGACTCGTCTCGTCATCGATTCCGTTACAACACTCTGTTACAAAATCAAGTCCGAACAACTGATTCGAGATTTCCTTTTCACGCTTGGTAAGAAACTCGCAACACTTGGCTGCACAACAATCCTGATTTCAGAAATTACCTCGGCCACTGAGAACGCTCACTGGTCCTCCTTTGGTGTTGAAGAAGCGATTGCAGACGGTATCGTTGTCATGGGTGACGTTGAGCGTATGGGGCATCTTCTGCGATTCCTGCAAGTTGTCAAAATGCGTGGAACTGCTCACAGTCGGGCTAAGCATGCGATTGAACTCACGCCTCTTGGCGTCATGTTGACTCCGATGTTGAAATGGGGCGCTCAAAGTGATAAGACGTCCAAATGGGGTGCTTGATCATGTTTGAACTCGATCAACGAATTGCTGAGCAACTCTCAACCATTTCATTGAACAGCTCAGTTCAGGTACGCTGTGGTAACTCCAACGCATTCATGGTCACTGCGAGCACAATGCTGCCATTGATGCAGATGTTCGAAATGGGTGGAGTCTACATCTCAGCAAGCAGAGGAGCAGTCGAGATTATCCAAGCGTTTGAGTCGATTGGTGTTGATGTTTCCAACATCCAATTCATCGATTTGGTTTCATCTGGAATTCTTGGTGGAACTGACGTGAGTTATCCAAACATCCATTTTGTCGATAGTCCAATTATGCTTGAATCGGTTCTCTTGCGCACGCTCTATATCTTGCGAACCACACAAACGCAACGAAACTTCGTTTTCCTTGACAGCGTCAATGCGCTGGCCATTTACAACGAGGATCGAATGCTCGCTGAATACCTTCACACCTTCATCAACACATTCCGACAGCGGGAGGTTCTCTCCGTTATTCTCAACGTACCTGACCAGACTCCACCTCTGGTCCTTTCAAATCTTGATTTGTATTGTACCGATTTGGTCGACCGTGGCCAGGTGGTTATTCACTGAGGGGATGAAGCATGCGAAAGAACATCACATTCGATGCAGAAGACGAAGAATTCTTCGGACAGGTGGGCTCGTTTGGGGTTCCAAAGTTCGACAACGAAATGCATGGCGGTGTCCCTCGTGGCTTCACAATGGTCGCGTTTACCGAAACAGGATCAGGTGCAGAGTTGTTCGCCAAGCAATTCATTTCGCCTGCTGAGGAATCCGAAAACACACTTTACATTTCAACCAACGAAGCTCAACCTGAGATTGTTCGCGTTTTCAACAAATACGGATGGCCGCTTGATGTCAATGTTCGTACAATTGGAGAAGAATACAACGCCAACGTTCTCGAGAAAGAATTGCTTGCGAGCCGGTATCGGTTGGAGGGATTCCGCTTGGAGGACATCCAACGACTTGCTCAGACTCGATTCGTAGAAGATTCAACCCAAGATTACCTCACCGAAGTGACCAATGAAATCATGGCACTAGGGCCGTATTTCCGAGCGGGTATCGACAGCCTCGATTTCTTCCTTCAGCGTGATGACCCAGGACGTGTTATCGCCATGATACGAATGCTTCAAGCCCACACGCAAATGTACCGTGGCCTCCTTTTGATCATGGTCTCTGTCAATGGTCTACCTGCATCTGTCCGTCAAGAATTGTCAAGCATTGCTGACATGGTCCTCACGTTTGGTGTCCGAACCATTGGATCCGATTTTGAAACCTCGATGATTGTTTCAAAGTTTAGAAACGCTCCTGAGAATCTCAAGATGCTTGTGTTCCGTGTAACGCCAGAAGAAGGTATTACGCCAGAAACCGTGGAGCGTATCGCTTGATTGGGTCCATGGACGGAGCGACATCTCCAAAGAGGGCGGAGGCTGCGGTTGAATCATGTCCAAGCGTGCAGCGACCGGCGGATACGACCCGTCAGGTATCGATCTTGATGCTTGGACGGAGCTTGAGGAGCAACTCGAAGCAACCATTCCGAACTACGATCGTGTCAACAAACTGATGACGTTCGGTCAGGACAAGCGATGGCGTCGAAACGTTCGAAATCATGCCACAAAAGGCATGAAAGTGCTTGAGGTTGGATGTGGCCCAGGCAGTTTCGCAGAAGACTTGGTCGGTTTGGATGTGACCTGTCTCGATCCCTCCGATGCCATGCTCAAGGTTGCCAAAAAACGAGTCGATGGGGCTCGTGCTTCACGTGGTGAAGCACCTGCAGCCTACGTACAAGCACTTGCTGAGGACATTCCTCTGGAAGACAATTCGTTTGACATGGTCTTTTGCCTGTTTTCATTCCGAGACTTCCAAGACAAGAAAAAAGGACTCGAAGAAATCTATCGCGTCCTCAAGCCTGGTGGACAATTGGTCATGTGCGATGCTGGAAAAGCAAACTACCTGCATGGGCTAACTGGGCGAATCTGGATGAGCACAGTGGTCCAATGGATGGCTCGATGGGTGACGAAGACCAAGGATCATCCATGGAAGGGGCTGGCTCGTTCTTACACACATTATGGGACCAACAAATACTACAGGAATATGATGAAAGAAGTTGGATTTCAGGATGTCTCTGGACGACTTCTGTCACTGCTAGCATACGATCATCCGCCTCCCGATGGTACGCCTCAGCTGATTCCTCAAAATCTTTTCGTTGTTCGCTTTTTCTGTCACAACTGTTGCCAGGATGGTCACCCA
>JAYYFM010000048.1:0-7553 GCA_036158745.1 Thermoplasmatota archaeon | reverse complement strand
GTCATCAAGAAAGATGTCAACGAAAACCAACTAATCAATTTGGTCAGAATGTTTGGTCCTCGAGGAATTCCAATTCGTTTCATTGAATACATGGATGTCGGTTCAACCAACAACTGGAACATGGATCAAGTTGTTTCTGCCGATTCAATGCGTGGGGTCTTGGAGCAAGAATTCGGTTTACTTCAATCAAATCAACCACAACATGCAAGCGACGTTGCGAGAATCTACTCGACCAAAGATGGATGGAAGATTGGCTTCATAGAATCCATTACGAATCCATTTTGTGGGGATTGTTCCCGCGCTCGGTTGTCTGCGAATGGAAGCATCTACACGTGCCTGTTTGCAAACAAAGGTCATGATGTTCGAGGAATACTGCGAATGGATGCCTCTAACGAAGAAATCGCACGAGCGATTCAATCCATATGGATGGAGAGGAAGGACCGCTATTCCGAGGAGCGTTCAGTTCAAACAAAGAATCTCAAAGTTGAGATGTCCTACATTGGTGGTTAAACCACAACCCTTGAAGAGGGTCAAGGTTGGTGTGCGTGTATGAGCGACAGCGAGATAATCCCATTGTTCGTTTTACCCTCTGGAATCTTTCCCTCCATCAACGAACCGCTGCGCGTATTCGAGCCACGATACAAGCAAATGCTCGATGATTGTACACTCAATGAAGGCCCATTTGGATACATCGCACACGACCCTGATTCCGAATCGATCGATGGGTGGTCGCAACCAGGAAGTTTCGGCGTCATGTGTTCGCTGTCTGACATGAGGGAACAAGGAACCAACCTCATGTTTACAGCAAATGGTGAACAACGTTTCGAAGTGTTGGAAGTTGTTCAAGCAGCTCTGCCATCAATGCCTTTTGGAGATATTCATCCGACCGTTGATGATCTTGTTGAGCAATACGTCGTGGACCAGCCCAAAGGAAAACTCTACCTTCAAGCGAGGATTCGTCTCCTCGATGATTTGGAGGGTGAATTGTCTGCAGAGGATTGGTCCGATTTCCTTCACGATTGGGCACAGCACATTGTCGATGTAAATGCCATGTTTCGTAATGAAGATGTTGACCTTGAGCAAATGCTCCTGATTCTTGAAGAAGAATTCCTACCATTCGATTCAGTTTCTTTGTGGCAAGTGGCGAATGCTGTCCTAGACAAAGTCGATGACAGACAATCTGCTCTGGGGTCTTCAACAAGTTCCGAGGTGTTCTCAATCCTTCAGCGCGCTCTAGGAGAGAAAAACGCTCAACTCAACTTCATTCGTGCGCTGAATGATGCTGAAGATTGATCAAGATGTCATCGGTGGTAAATCCACCCGTACAAGCACGGATTGAACGGTTTCATCGAGGAGCAGGAAGGTCCAAACACCCTCATCAGCACCAATTTCCTCAGAATGAATGACGAAATAATCACCAGCTGATATGGAGTAGCTCGCATCTCGATCATGGAATGAAATGTTGGATCCAATCACTGAGTATACTTCAGCATCATTCACGAATCCAGTAAATGACGAATTGAGATCACTTCCTTGTTCGTTGAGTTGGAATGAGACCCGAGCGGGATCAAGGGTTTGGTCGAGCGTTGTAATCCTGACAACATGGTAGCCATTGTCGAGAGCACGGACGCTCACGGTCATCTGAGGAGGTGCTTTTTCTGCAGTACTTAATGCACCTTGCATGAGAACGAAGACCATACCAGAAAGCATAACTGTGATGGCAAGAAGAAGAACCGTTGCAATGACGGGGCTAACTGCCTCGTCATCGTATTGCATCCTCGCCATACATTGCGCTAGCATCGATAAGACTTGAACACACCGATGAATTTCGACAACAATAAAACGTTACAGAACCCACAAAGGCTTGTCGCACTCCATCGCCCGCTTGATGCCACCAATTGGACCGAGTATTCTCAACAAGACCTCCGTAATGAGATCGTTTTGGAACATGAGGTAGCCCATGTTCTTCGAACGGAGTGAATTTTTCAAGGCACGTCCAAAGCAGGATTTGATTCGATCCTGGTAAGCGGTTAATGGCGTTCCTTCCAGCTTGAAATCAATGTAGGCTTCTGCGGCAAAGCACCCTGAAATCATCGCTTGAGAGATACCTCCTCCGTTGGATGGCATCACCAATCCAGCAGCATCACCTACTGCAATGACATTTTTGTCGACCATCGTTTTGATGGGTCCGCCCATTGGAATCCAACCTCCACCAATAGAGAGAATTTCGAACCCAAGGTCTTCACAGAATTGCTGGAGATGTTCTTTGACCGAGCCTTTGAGGGCACCCGCTCGGACGCCGAGGCCAACGTTTGCGGTATCCGGTCCTTTTGGAATAATCCATGCATATCCTTTCGGCGCTACACTTCCAAGGAATACATCGAATGTTTCTGGAACATTCCCACGAACTTGAGCGTAGGCAGTAGGTACCTGATCTGCGGGCCGGTAATCCTTGTCCTTTCCATGCAAAAATCGTGCAACATGTGCGAGGGAACCACTTGCATCAATCAAAAGATCGCATGTGTAGCGTCCTTTCTCTGTGACGATGAAAAGCGAATCCGTCTTTGAACGACGCTTGACGTTGGTAACCGGTTCGGACATCCGTATCTCTGCGCCGGCTTCAACCGCTTTTTCAGCAAGGTATCCATCGAATTGCAAGCGGTGGCCAGCAAAGGCATCCAAGTCAAAATTGTACGATTTTCCACTTGGCAGGAACACGCGCATGTGATCAAGTCGGTGAAGCTGAATCCGATCCGGGAACTCAAATAATCGCTTCAGCCATTCGTGATTATCGATTCCGTGGAAGGTACCAACCACTTCTCCCCAATTAGGGATGCATTCGCCACACTGTGCCGGATTGCCAACGATTGCTCGACGTTCAAGGATGAGAACATCGATGTTTTCTTCAGCCAACCTTTGGGCGCAGGATGTGCCTGCAGGGCCTGCACCGATGACGATGACTTCACGATGCTCAACATCCATCACTTCACCTCAAGCATGTCGTTGGTGAACGTTTTCAGCCACTTGCATGAGGAGTGATTTTGCCATTGAGGATGGAAATTGGTCAAGCTCGTGAACGGCTCGTTCAAGGTGTGTAAGCATCAGGGATTCTGCATACGTGATGGAGTCTGACGTCTCGAGAAGGCCCATGAGTTCATCCCACATTCCATCGTTGAAATTGTTGAGGATTTCAGCAAGTTGACGTCGTCGATCTCCATGAAGCAGGGTGAGAGCGTGAATGAGTGGCAGCGTCATTTTTCCTTCAATCACGTCCTTCCCTCGTGGTTTGCCCATGCGTTCATCGCCTCGCAAATCAAGCAAGTCATCCATGAGTTGGAAGGCAATGCCAAGTTCCATTCCGAACCGTCCCAGTGCTTGTGATTGTTCTTGGCTTGCACCCGCAATAATTGCAGCGCTTTCACAAACCGCAGCGAATGGGCCCGCTGTTTTGCCACGAACGATTTGAAGGTAATCTTCAGGTGAGGTGGAGAGGTCAAGAACATGGTCAAGTTGCTTGAATTCAGAGACCGCTATGTTCGCACATGCTTCTCGAATCAAGTCAATACACTCCTTTGTATATCGTCCACTTAGACCATACCCCTGTACGAAGAGCCAATCGCCTGCAATGATTGCCTTCGACTGGCCGATGCGTTCGTGGAGGGTTGTGACCCCTCGACGCAACTTGGCGGCATCGTTGATGTCATCGTGGATGAGCGTAGCTGTGTGAATCAACTCAAAGGCCATGGCAAGGTCCATGATTTCGTCAATGTCGCTGCCTCCTGCAACCTCGTAACAAAAGATTCCAAGCAGCGGACGCAACCTCTTTCCACCACTGAGCAGAATTTCACCAGAGAGTTGTGCAACCTCTCCTGCACCCTTTTGCAGTTCACGTTGGATCAACGCATCTAATGCTATGTTGACCTTATCGCGAAGGTCTTCAAGACGCAGAAGTTGTGCTTCGGAAATTGCTTGCACGGTATAGACGACGAGGGTGTCCTTCTTAACGAGTGGGCTACGCCCATAGATTGCTGAGGGGCCCTCAGCCGAGGTGAATGTATGGAAGATGAGCGTTTGGTGTTCCTCTCGACTTCATCGCATGGAGATGGTGTTCGCCAACAAATTGAGAAGGTTCTCGAGCAGCGAAGCAACACGTTCAACGCCATTCTCCGCCAAGCCCCAACGATTGAAGATGCGATTGCACTATTGAACGACGGTGTTGGTGACCTGGTTGCAATGAGTCCAGAGAATTGGAATCAATATCTGAACGACAACCTTGTCATCGTTGGACTGTTATCACGACGAGAACCAACCTGGGTTCTCGTGAGCGATGATAAACCAGAATATCTCATCAAACATGCACGAGTCGTTTGTCAACATCCACTCATTCAACGTCAAATGCTTCGATTGCGTCAAGATCTAAATCTCCTTGAGAAAGAGGATGTTGATGTTCGCCTAGAGGTCGATTCTCGCGAGGAAATAGAACGACTCGAAGAATTAAGATTGAATGGAGCGATTGATGGCTATGTCGTAAAACGTTCCCAATACAATCTACTCTCAGGAAAAGCGCGTCGACATACGCTCGGATTGCAGAAAGGATCGCCAGAACGCTCGCACTTTGTACCTCCTCCACTCAACGGATTCACGCTCATTGTTGGGCGTGTAGGTTTTCCAAAGAAGAGAGTGGAGCACATTCTTGACCCCTCTGCTGAGTTTGCCTATCGAATTGAATCCGCTCTGCTGGATAGTATTCCGAGCGATCTTGTCGAACTTACAGGAATCCATGTTGAACAACGCGGCGTTGGTACCATTCTTCGTGAAGCGAAAAGGAACAACGATGATTGGACCATGTCTGCAATGATTGATACGGAAAAGAAAGTACGCGAGTCGGGAACACGTGTTGAGATGATAATCGAGACCTTGAGTGTTGATGGAAAGGTGAGTGCTTGTGCTGAACAAGTCGGGCCTATCGAGAAGCATCGGATTGCAATGGTGAATCTGCTGCAAGAGTGGGGGAGTGTACTAACCACCCTTACTTCTGAGCATCAAGCAACAAATCGTAAGATACGAAACATGCCTGATGAATTCCATGAAGAACGACCCGCAATGATGCGTATTCATTCCGATGAATCTGAGTAGCCCAGAAGTCGACGAGCTTCTTCCAAGGCCTCCTCCGTGCGATTTTCTCCAACAAGGACGATTTCAAACCCATTCTCTGTGAGATAGCGTTCCAACTCGACGAGCGCAACGTCGGGATTTGGATCGCAGAGGTTTGCGATGATTTCATCAATTTCACGACCAGTCGCTTCCCATCCACCTGCTGCTTTTTGCAATTCGATTGCGAATCGCTCAACGATTTCCACAGCGGAACGACTTGGTGTTTGAGCTTCTCTTAGAGACTCAGCAACTGCCTCATGCTGCTCTCGTAGTTGTTGAATTTCAACAAGCGTGGACTGTAACACGCCCCGAAACTCTTCCAGATTGTTGTTCTTGGAATATCGTCTGTGTGCTTTCTCCAATTTGCCGTTGATGGAGGATGCACCTGCGGCGATGGCTTCCTTGGCTTTTACCGCTTGAACAATCGCTTCACTGGCAAGCTGAATTCTTTGGTTGAGTGTGTCGTTGAACCTTCGTGTTTCATCGGCAAGATCACGGCGAACAATTTCACGTAGCGTGTTACCCAACTCATTGGCTTGTTTGAGCATGGTTCGTGCGGTCTTCTCAGCGGTTACCATTGACTCACCGACAATCCCTGAGTGTCGAATGTGTTTGAAGGTTTAGCCGAATTCGACCTTCATTGAGAGTTATCTCGTACTCATTCACATAAGCGAAAAACGGCTCATTGATGCTGATTTGACAGCGAAACCACATATACTGTAAGGAAACAACAATGGTTAGGTGAACCAATGAGCAATCGTTCGAGTCTCTTGTCTGAACTTTATCAGGCACGTCTTGAAGACCTCAAGGAGATTGCTTCGGCATATGGTTTGGCGAAAAATGGCTCCGTCGAGTACCTCCGGGCTCAATTGATTCGAGACCTCATTTTACCAGAGTGGGATTTGACCTTAGATGGCCTCAAAAACATCCTCAACAGTGATCTCGGCGACCTCCTTGGCGTATTTGGAATCAAGAAAACTGGTTCACTACGAACCCGCCGCCAACGTCTCTACCTGCACCTCAACCACGATCCAAAACAACTCAAGGAAGAGAACCTCGATAAGATGACCAAAGAAGAACTTCACGCACTGTGTAAAGCCTTGGAACTTCCACGTTCAGGCAACCGTCAAACACTCCTCATTCGTGTTGCAGGTGTTCTATCTGCACAGCACAAGAATTGGGGTACAATCAAACGATCTCTCAAGAGAGGTGGCGGCTCAGTTACGATTCCAACACCTGGGGATTCTGACCAAGAAGAAATCGAGACGGCATCCATTGAAGAAGAAGTTGAGAGCTTCGTTACCGAGCATCCCGAAGGATGGACCTTCGAAGATGAGTCAGAATTAATGGAATCCATAGACAGCGGTGGTATTGACACCTCACTTTCCGAAGTAGCGGCTTCTATAGAGGAGACCCTTGTTTCCCATCGAAAAGAAATCGAGCAACCTGTACCTCCAATGTTGCAGGAGCTTTCTTCTGAAGAGCCAACGCTGGAAGAAGAGGCAGCCTTGTTGGAAATCTCCTCTCGAAGAGCAGAAGTTGAAGCGGCGGCTCGAGACTATCTTTTGGTAGGAACTACGACCGACATGGAGGACATGAACACGTTCATCTCAAGTCTCTCCAATCACGGTTTTGCAGTCGAGTTAGCACGAGTACAGGATGCGATTAGGACCATTATTATGGAAACGGCCTACCGCTCTGAGCAAGAACAGAATGCACTCTCCAGTAAGCCAGGTTCATGGTCCGAACGTGAAGCGATTCGAATGTTTGAACAAATGCGTCCACAACTTCGGGAGAGGATTCCAGAAATTGTTGCTGGACGACGAGGAAATCTGGTTCAAGCACGAATGGAATTTGAAGAAGAGGCAAGAACGCTCGGTCTTGATTTGAGAAGTCCAGCCGTCTCGGGTCGTCTTCATGCCTTGTTCGATCTTCATCTCGAAATCAGTGAGGCAGAGGAATTGCAAGACCCATCGGCTGCACGGCGCAACCGTATGTTACGTATCCTTTACCATGGCGCAGTCCATTTGCCTGATGATGTGCGTCGGACCATCGAACGTCTTGAGAGAAATCTTCCTTCGTTCGAATCCCTTGTCGAGACCGTTCTTGAGAGCAGTGAAGGCGACTTTTCAGAGGCTCAACAAAGCCTCATCATTCGTTTCCTTGAGTCGAAGGGCTATCTTGTCAACACATCGGAATTGCGTCCACGTGTCCTGGCATGTGCAGGTATTGTTGGTACGGAGTTGGGATATTTGACACCGAATCAAATTCCACGATTGGCTCCTGGAATCCTCGTCAGTGATGAGCACGTCGATGCCATTGTTGCTGAATTGAAATCCCTTGCTGCAACATTCAAGCCTATGCAGGTTGATGAAGAAGAACCAGAAATGCAACTCGCA
>JAYYFM010000047.1:0-7784 GCA_036158745.1 Thermoplasmatota archaeon | reverse complement strand
GACAGTTTCGATTGTCTTCTTTGTCTTCTTTTCAACCAATAACATGGCACCTTTTCTCATCAATAAGCGCTACATGGGTGCTGGTTTGGAACCGAACGTTGAAGCGCAAAAGCAACTCATGCCTTCGCTGAATCAGAACTGAATCAGTATTCAAGAAGCGTCCAAGCGTCTCGTAAATCTCGGACGTTGATGAGGCCCTTGTCACTGATTCTGTGTTCCATGGAAAGCGTTGCGTAAACCATGGAAACGCCAAGAACTGGTGCGTGAATACGAGCCCAGTCGCCACCGCTGTTCACTGCCATGACGCTGTAATCGATACCTTCTCCTTTCAACTCGATTGCAGCATCGACGATTTGCAATGCATCGAGATGGGAGTGTGCTGTGGAGCAGAATTTGATCAAATCACCTTTCTCGCCATTGTCGCGGACGAAGGATGCGATGTCTTCAGAATTTGGAGTTCCGTTGATGTCATGGCTTGAGTAAACAATTTTGCAACCGTTCTTTTTTGCAGCAGCGAGCAAGCCGTTGAGTGTATCCTCTTCAATTGAGGATTCGAGATCGATCCATGTGACGCCTGATGCGATGGCGTGCTCAAGGATTGCAATTCGTTCCTCCTCAGTGCCGGGGAAGAATCCGCCTTCTCGAGGTGGGCGAAGGGTAAATATGACGGGGACTGCAATGGAATCCTTGAGTTTCTGAATCGTCTCCTCAGCGTTGACGGACGAGGCGTCGGAAATGGGCCACTCCGCTTCAGGAGGCATGACGCTCTTCGGCTCACCCTCTTCTTGCTCAACCATGACCGGTTCAGGCTTTGTCAGGTACAATCGGTCGAATCGAACTTCGACAAGATCTGCACCTGCTGTTGAAGCACGAGCCGCTTCGTCGACCATGTCATCAACGTTGGTTGAGTCGAGTGCTACACAAATGGTCGGTTCTGGCATGACTCAACCGACCTTCGTCTTCTTCTTAACGCTCACGGATGGTGTGCGATGGGAATGAACGATTAAATTATGAAATTTGGAGGGGTGTTTGAACAGTGAAAAACGCTTTACGGAAGACCGCTCAAGGGGTATCTTTACATACCCTCGTCGGGCATGTTTAACAGTTAGAAGGAAGGCGCAGGCGACTCGACGCAAATCGGCCGACAGCGACGGAATTTTGACTGGATTTGATGAACCTATGGCAGAAGATTATGATGCAGGAAGCATTCAGGTTCTCGAAGGACTTGAAGCTGTACGAAAAAGGCCTGGGATGTACCTCGGCGACCCTCATGATGGCTCTGCTTTGCACCACTGTATTTGGGAAGTGGTCGACAACTCCGTCGACGAACACCTCGCAGGCCACACAAAACAAATCGACATTGTACTGAACGACGATCATTCACTCTCCGTTCGCGATTATGGGAGAGGTATTCCTGTCGGAATCCACGAAGAATTTGGAATTTCAGCAGCAGAAGTCATCATGACGAAGTTACACGCAGGTGGAAAGTTCGACAACAGTTCCTACAAGGTCTCCGGCGGTCTACACGGCGTTGGCGTTTCCGCTGTGAACGCCGTATCTGAATGGATGGAGATGACCATTCACCGTGACGGCATCGTTTACTTCCAACGGTATGAAGCAGGCGTACCAGTCGACGATTTGGCAGAAATTGGCACCTGCAGCGATACAGGGACGCACATCGCATTCAAACCGGATTTGACGATCTTCACCAATGTTACTGAATTCAATCTCGAAGAAATTGAAACCCGTGTGAGTGAAACGGCTTTCCTCAATGCAGGTCTTAAAATCACAATCCTCGACAACCGAGGCGAAGAACCTCATCAAGCCGAACACCTTTACGAAGGCGGGCTTGCTGAATATGTTGGCCAACTCAATGAACGTAGAGAAGTATTGCATGCCGACGTCATCACAATCTCAGGAGACAAAGAAATTGAAAAAGGCCTTGTTGAGGTCGAAGTCGCTTTGCAATGGTCGGACGCATTTAGCGAGTCGATTCGATGTTACACGAACATCATCCGAAACAAAGACGGTGGGACACACATGTCCGGTCTACGGACTGCACTAACCAGTTCTGTCAATGCTTATGCCAAAAAGAAAAATCTCCTCAAGGGGGACTCACTCTCCGGCGATGATGTTCGAGAAGGACTTGCTGCGGTCGTTAGCGTGAAGCACCCTGATCCTTCGTTTTCTTCGCAGACCAAGGACAAGCTTGTGAGCAGTGAGGTCACGGGTATTGTTCAAACGATTGTCTACGATAAGCTCGGAGAATTCTTTGAGGAGAATCCTACTGTTGCAAAACAGATCGTTGAGAAGGCGCTCTTGGCCTCCAAAGCACGAGAAGCAGCTCGAAAGGCACGGGATTTAACACGCAGAAAAGGCGTTCTCGAAGGTGGGGGTCTGCCTGGAAAACTTGCCGATTGCCAATCGAGGGACCCGAGTGAGTGCGAAGTCTACCTCGTTGAGGGCGACTCTGCAGGTGGTTCAGCAAAAACTGGACGGGATCGACGCATACAAGCCATCTTACCGCTTCGTGGAAAGATTCTGAATGTTGAGCGCCAAAAGCACAACGCTGCAAAGGTGTTCCAAAACCAGGAAATCCAAACGATGATCCGTGCTCTCGGAGCAGGTGTAGGGAACAACAGCGAAGATGAAGGTAGTTTCGACCCTGAGAAATTGCGTTACAGCAAAATCATCATCATGACGGACGCTGACGTTGATGGCGCTCACATTCGTACGTTGATGTTGACCTTCTTGTGGCGTTTCATGCGCCCTGCGATTGAACAGGGGCACGTTTACATTGCACAACCTCCATTGTTCCAACTCACGAAGGGTCGGGTGAGCAAATATGCCTTTACAGACGAAGAGCGAGATGGCATACTCGACGAACTTCGGGGCGACAACCCGAATGCAAAGATTGGTGTTCAGCGCTACAAGGGTCTTGGTGAAATGAACCCAGAACAACTGTGGGAGACGACCATGAATCCTGAGACAAGGACCATGCTCAAGGTCACCGTCAAGGATGCGGAGGAAAGCGATCGCATGTTTGAGATTCTCATGGGCGAGGATGTTCCCGACCGCCGAGCGTTTATCGAGCGCCACGCAAAGGAGGTGACCAACCTTGACATCTGAAGAAGAAACACAGGAAAGTGGAGACGCTGTGGAAACCGGCACAGTCTTGAATCGTTCACTCAACGATGAGATGAAGACATCGTACATCAATTACGCCATGTCGGTCATCATAGGCCGCGCTCTGCCAGACGCCCGTGACGGACTCAAACCTGTTCATCGACGTGTACTCTACGGTATGCATGAAGGTGGACACACTGCAGACAAAAAGTTCAGCAAATCAGCGCGTTCTGTTGGTGAAGTCATGGGTAAATATCACCCTCACGGTGATCAATCAATCTACGATACAATGGTGCGAATGGCTCAGGAATTCTCGCTTCGATACCCACTGGTTGACGGCCAAGGGAACTTCGGTTCGATCGATGGTGATCCTCCTGCAGCTATGCGATACACAGAGAGCCGACTCGACCGAATCTCCAAGCACATGCTCGAAGATATTGAGAAGAAGACCGTTGACTTTCAGCCGAATTTCGATGATTCGGAGATGGAACCTACAGTTCTGCCTGCACGATTACCAAATCTTCTGTTGAATGGTTCAGACGGTATTGCGGTTGGTATGGCCACGCGTATCCCTCCTCACAACCTCACAGAGGTTGCGGGTGCCATCAATCTCCACGTTCAACGCATTCTCGAAGAGGGTGAAGAAAACACAGGAAAGCCACATGTCTCCATTGAGGAGTATATGGAACACATCAAAGGCCCAGACTTCCCAACGGGCGCAACCATTCACGGAATTGATGGGATCATCGACATGTACACCACCGGTAAGGGCCGATTCCACGTCCGCTCCCGATGCGATGTTATTGATGATTCAAGCGGAAAGCGCATCATCGTTCATGAGATACCATACCAAGTGAAGAAGTCGGACATGCTCGTTCATATCGCAGATTTGGTTTCAAAGGGATCCGTTATCGGTATACGTGACATTCGTGATGAATCATCGAAGGAAGGGATTCGTGTCGTCATTGAAGTCAAAAACAATGCAGACCCTCACGCTGTCCTGAACCAACTGTTCAAGTCGAGCCGTCTGCAGGAATCTTACTCTGCAAATATGATGGGTATCCTCGACGGACGTCCTGTTTTGTTGACCTTGCCGACCATGCTTCACACCTACGTCGAGCATCGAGAATCCGTCATCGAACGACGTGCCAAGTTCGAATTGGAAAAGGCCGAAGCACGTGCTCATATTCTGGAAGGGCTTGTCAAGGCACAAGACCGGATTGATGATGTCATCGCAGTGGGTAAAGCCAGTTCAAGCCGAGAGCAATTCGAGTCCGTCCTTCAAGGAACGGAAGTTATGCCAGGCATTGTGGCTTTTGACTTTACAGAGCCACAGGCCAAGGCCATCGCCGAGCGACGTCTGTATCAATTGAGCCGCCTCGACGTCGAAAAGGTGCAGAACGATTACGATGAATTGAAGATCAAAATCGCTGATTTGAAGGAGATTATTGCTTCTCGAGTCCGTCGCTTAAACATCCTCACCCAAGAGCTCGATGAGATGGTTGAACGTCACGGTGATGAGCGACGATCAGAGATCAACATGATGCCTCTGTCCATGGACCGAGAAGACCTGATAGAAGAGCGTGCGATTGCCATTACGCTCACGGATGACAACTACATTCGACATGTTCCAGTTGAGACATTCAGAATCCAGAATCGAGGTGGAAAAGGTCTCAAGGGTGTTACAACGAAAGATGAGGATTCTCCACAATCCATCATCACGTGTTTTAGCAAAGACAGGTTGTTGATATTTACCGATCTTGGTCGTGTGTATGGTCTCAAGGCTTGGGAAATTCCGCAAGGAAGTCGACAAAGTCGAGGTACACACATCCGTAATTTGCTCGAAAACTTGCAAGACGAGGAGAACATCGTCAGCATTCTACCAATTTCAAAGGAGCTTGTTGATGAGGTGACTGAGAAATGCCTGAAAATTAAACTTGAGGAGGGCGAAAAGCGACCTCCATCCGGGTATTTCTTACTCTTTGCCACCAAGTTGGGTCTCATCAAGAAGACCGATTTGCATGAATATGTCCGCATCAATCGAAACGGTAAGTATGCACTCCGATTTAAACTTGAGAACGATTCCTTGGTCAATGTTCAACAAAGCGTTGACAGCGATGATGTTGTAATGATTTCAACAACGGGATATGCTAGCCGCTTCAAGTGCGATGCTATCCGAACTTCCGGTCGCGTTTCTGGTGGTGTGTATGGAATCAAGGTCGCTGACCGAAAGGGATCAGGTGGAGGATTTGTTGCAGGCATGCTCGCTATGAGCGATGCTGATTCGCAAATTCTTACCATCTCCAAGTTCGGAATGGCGAAGCGTAGCCGACTTGGAACGGCGGACCGTGTGCCAGATCTCGACCGAGATGGAAAAGAACGATTCGATGACGACGGTAATCTGAAAATGATGACTGACGGTTATCGCTCGACCAATCCTGGCGCAAAAGGTGTGCGAACCATGAAGTTGGATGAAGAATTCTCTGACGAACTTGTAAGTGTTCGACGTATTCCTGATTTGAACGACAATTTGTTCGTTCTTACCAAGAAAGGTATGATGATCCGACTGGCCGTTAACCAGACGAAGGAAACATCAGGAAAATCGACCAAGGGTACTCGAATCATGGAATTGCGTTCGAAGGATAAATCGTCGCATGATGATGAAATCATTTTCACAGCTCGCTTGCCTGCTGAATTGATCGAAGAGGACGAATTCGATGCCATGGACACCGACGGTGACGGCGTTGTTTCTCGAGAGGAATTTGAGGCTGCACAAGCAGCAAAATTCGATGCGGACCTCGAAGAAGAATGATACGGTCTTATCGACGAGTTCAAACATGATTCATGACTGGTTGGTATGTGCGGGGGTTTTCCTCGTGGGTGAATTATTATGGATGAGCGTTCATTGATTTACGATTGGAACACGATTGAATACGAGTTGAACAGGAATCCAAACAACCATCCGCACGGTGTTTGGTTCGATGATGAAACGTTGCGTGACGGTCTCCAGAGCCCTTCTGCACGCAATCCAACCATTGAGCAGAAAATTGAGTTGCTCGACTATATGGAGAAACTCGGTATTCAGAAGGTCGATCTCGGACTTCCTGGTGCAGGACCGTTCCACGTCGAACACATTGATGCTATGTTGACGCACATTACGGAGAACGATTACCAAATCCGACCAGGTGCTGCAGTACGAACACTGATGCAAGACATCGAACCTTTGGTTGAATTGCAAGAAAAGCACGGTATCCCAATTCAAGCCTCAGCGTTCCTCGGAACGAGCCCGATTCGCCAATATGCGGAAGGATGGACCATGGACAAACTCTTGTCGACGATGGAAACAGCGGTTTCATTCGCTGTTGAAAACGATGTACCGGTCATGTTCGTTACAGAGGATACCACGCGTTCGAATCCTGAAGACATCAAGAAAATCTATCAGCGAGCCATGGAACTTGGCGTTCGTCGAATTTGTGTTTGCGATACTTGCGGCCACGTGACGCCAAACGGTGTTAAGAAATTGCTCAATTTCATCGATGAGGAGGTCATCAAGGACGGTGGATACGATCGTCGAGACATCGAAGTCAACTGGCATGGTCACCAAGACCGTGGTTTGGGTGTTGCCAACAACATCGCAGCAGTTGAAGCAGGCGCAGATGTTGTTCACGGAACCGCACTTGGCCTCGGTGAGCGAGCAGGAAATGCACCTCTCGATCAGACACTCGTGAACCTCAAACTGATGGGAGCCATTGATAACGACCTTACCGTTCTTGGTGAATACATGCAAAAGGCACACGAATTTACCGAAGTTCCCCTTCCACGCAACTATCCTGTCTTTGGACAAGATGCATTTGAAACAGGTACTGGTGTTCACGCTTCAGCCGTTATCAAGGCCATGAAGAAAGGCGACCACTGGCTTGCCGATCGTGTCTACTCAGGTGTTCCAGCAGGCGAATTTGGCCTCGAACAAGTCATTCGAATCGGTCACATGGCTGGCCGGTCAAACATCATCTGGTGGCTCCAACAACGAAATTATGAGGTTACGGATGAACTCGTAGCCCATCTCTTCGATGTAGCAAAGTCACAGCGAAGATTGATGGACGATTCCGAAGTCGTTGCAGCCATTGATGCATTCAATAACCAATGAGTGTTCTATTCTTCCTCAACATCGTTGGCCATCATCAATGCAACAGGCCGAGTTCGTTCGTTCTCATCAAGAATCAATCGTGCAATGATGATGATTGGAGCACCAATGATGGCTCCAGCAATGCCCCAAACCTGTGAGAACAACATGACAGTCAACAACAAAACGAACGGTGAAATTCCAATCTTTGAACCAGAGAGATTTGGTTCAACAAACGATCCAAACACTTGCTGATTTCCAATCAAAAGGGCAATCATCAACAAAGCCATTCCAGGATCGAGCAAGATAACTCCGATGATGACTGGTGGAATTGTAGCGAACAAGGCTCCAAGGATTGGAATGAAATCTAACAAAAAGCACAAAATTCCAAACAAAAACCATCCTGGTAAATCAAATCCAATTGGAGAGATAATCACCGTCATAACGAGAGCTTGCCCTGCACTGCAGGTAACCTTTGAGACGATATAGGCTGTAATCGATTCAGTGGATTCATGAACGATTCTCTTGGCACGGT
>JAYYFM010000046.1:0-7803 GCA_036158745.1 Thermoplasmatota archaeon | reverse complement strand
GGATTTCTCAGGTCAATACCAAGCACACCGAGGATGGCTCTGGCAACGTACCATGTCGCTTGAGCGTTCCATCCATGCGCAATTTTCACGACGATACCGAGTCCTTTCGGATAGTCAGGGTGTTCGATGGCCAGACCGAGTAATCCATCTGCCCCTTCCTTCGCAATGACCGTTCCTTCACCCGCTTTGAGAATGGTTGAGTCGAGGCGATTGAATCCACCGACAAGGTCGGGATGACGAACCATGGATTCCCAAATCCAATCTTCGTCTTTGTCGCTAACAAGTCCAGCATAGATTTGGGCCAATTCAGCAACCGTGTTTGAGACGGTTGGCAAACCACATCCGTCTTTGGCAATGCGTAATGGCGTCCAATCCTCGCCAAGGAAGCGTCGAATTTCAGTCATGTACGCATCGAACACTTGGTGACTTGGCAAGGTATAGCCCGCACGATTCCATCCTTTTTCTCTGCAACCTCGTAGAATCGCTGCGTGTTCACCAGAGCATGTGTGATACCATCGTCGTGGACGACGTACTTGACGCCCGAACTGAATGAGGGGTACATCCAATGGTGTCAGCATCAAAGGCCACTCCGACTCTGAAAGCAGTGATTGTGCTGCAGCAACGTGTTCCGTATCACCATTGTGGCTCGCAACCGAAATGGCCTTTTGCTCCCAAGAGAGATCTTCGAGTTCGTTCACGAAGGCCTTGAGCATGAAGGGTTTCATCATTGAACGGCCGTAGCAGAGAACGTTTCCTCCAAAGGAATGGATGACTTCATCACCGTGCGCCCATGCAACTGCACCGTGGATGGTTGTTTCCGAAACGCCGTTCCTTCGGTAATCGACCAATGGTTCCCATGCCACATCGCGACCAGTTGGAATGCCCTCAACCTGTTCACCAAGTGGCGAATTTGGAAACAACTCGCTTCCAGGGCGACCTGGTTTGACAGCGGAATGATCATGATGATTGATGTCCATGTTCAATCACCCTCGAGAAGTTCTTCGACACGTGGAGCGACCTTTTCCATGTACGCTCGCATGTTTCGGCAAACCCGAGCGCTGTCGTGGTTGAAGAAATCAAACCATGCCATGACACGGTCCTCTGGATGGAAGCGTTCAACCAATTGTTGGGCGACGTCCTCAACGTTCCCAATCAATGCGTTTTGTGCTGCATTCTGAACTTTGCTCGGGTCGATGGTCCCTTCAAGCGCATTCCAATAGGCGCCCAATGCTTCATCTGCTTCACGATGAGCAGCTTGACGTTGCTCCTCAGGCGTCATGCCCGGTTCATCGTTGACAAACACAAAACTGGTTCGTGGCATATCCGAACGCTTCCATTCTCCACCATCTGGATGGAAACATGAACGCATGCGCTCGTGTGTTGCTTCGATGACGTCCGGTTGGGTAATCGAGAGATTGAAAACACGGACTGGAAGAAACGTGTTGACGAACACTTGAGCTCTTGGATCGTGTGTTCCTGCCACGAGCACCAATTGATTTCTGTCGAACGTGTTTGGAACGATTCGAAGGTCTTCGAACACGTAACGGCGGTCAATGTCGATGGCATCAGCATCAGAACCGTGAGCGTGTTGAACGCGTTGCCAGTCGTCATCGCTTCTGAAATTCTCCCGTGTCAACGTGGTCGAGCGTACCGAATCAGAGGAAACAACATCTCCTCGCAACAATCGCAGGAAGATCTCGCTTGCTTCGAGGAAAATCTGTCCTCGTAATGCCGGCCATGCGGCTTCTTCCACAGCCGTTCGTGGTACAATCCCATATGGGCGGGCCATGAATTCGAATCTTCCTGCTGAGAAGCCAACGTGGAGTTTGCGAGCATCGTCGTTGACAGCAAGAAGTTGCAAGGTGTTGGCAATTCTCTCTGCTTGTGCAATGGGCCCACCCGATGCAAGAATAGAGACGACGGCACTACCAATTTCGATGTTCTTCGTCCTTCGAAAGGATTCCATGGCAAGTTGCGGGAAATCGGTACAAAGTCCAACCTCCCCTTGCCAGTGTGGTACGACTGGTCGACTGTTGGATTTCTGTGTTTCAGTTGAGAGGTGGGCTTGAGCAATCCATCCTACACCAAAGCCCAAGGAATCTGCACACTCAAGTTGCTCGAAGTAGTTTCGAAGCATGGTCTGTTCATCGGGGATATGGCCATCAGCGTCGGGCGTTTGGCTGATGGAAAAGAAAATGTCGTGTTCCATTAACTTCGCCCCATTTTTCCCAACACGTCAAATCACATAACCCGTTCGACCATCAGTTGACGTCCTCACCGAGTACTGTTAGGTCATGGAGTCGTTTTTTCAGTAGGTCAGGAGCGGGGATTCCAAGTTGCATGAACAGGTGCATCGTATCCGATAAAGCCAGAAGAGCATCGTCGTAACGGGTCTCAATTTCTGCAAGGTCCGCAATGCCCCAACTGGCAACAAGATGGCCAGCAGGATGTTCAAGGCGCTTGGCAAAGTCAAGACTTTCTTGATACATTTCACTCGCAGTAGCAAGTTCTCCGATACTGGCTTGAGCATGCGCAACATCTGCAAGTGCCTCCATGCGGAGAACATCGTTCTGCATGGAAATGGCCAGTTCGAGCCGCCGTGTATCATGGATGATGGCAGAATCCCAATCTTGGTTGAGTCTTGAGCAGCGTGAAAGTACTGCCAAGCCGTATACGATGCCTTCCTGATCTTCGATGGATTCTCGCAATGTCAGCGAGCGACGAATGGATGTTTGTGCCGAATCAATCTCCGCAATGGAAAGCAGCATCAGAGCGTGATGATGCAAGACTGCGGCTGCAAGCGGAACTCCTTTTTCCAATGACTCGGCATGGAATGCCAATTCTGCAACATCATCAATCGAACCCGCGTATCGCTTCAGATGCTCAAATCGTGCCCAACCCTTCTCAATGTCGTCCTCTGCAACCTGCTGAGCATGTTCAACCAAACGATGCAGGAGATCAATGTCACCTATCGACTCGACCAATGGCAATATACCTAAGGCCAATGAAGTGTTGATGGATTCAATCGAACCGCCTCCAGTCAGCATCTCGACGATTTCCTTCGCCTTTTCTGGGGAGACTTCCTCTGCCATGTTGGGACCAAAGAGATTCGCGTCAAGAACCTATGCTTGGTACAAGTAAGACCTTGATGATTGATAACATGGAAGTCTATGCAACTTCATGGCACGGCATGACAATGCATTGCAAGGCGTTATGCTCGTAGCCTTACTGATTCTCTTTCCGATGACAATCCAATTGTTGGTCCATCAAGATGAGAGTCCCTTGTGGAGAACCACCTATGTTGAGGTTGAAGGAGAGGATGCAGAAGATACAGAAGCGCGTTCTGAATCTCGAAGTCGAGAAGATGTTGCTCGCATTGCAACATTCAACATCAAAATCTTCGGTGAAACCAAAATGGGCAAAGCGGATGTTGTTTCCGAACTCGTCAATATCACCCTCAGGTATGATATGCTCGTCGTTCAAGAAATCAAAGATCTCGACCAGACCGTCCCGTACGACTTCCTCGATGCGATCAATGCAGCATCGAATGACACCTACGCCATGGTTCTGAGTGAACGCTCTGGGCAGCAGGAAGACGATCAAGGAGGACAAGAGCAGTATGCGTTTTACTACCGAACGTCACATTTCCAGTTTGATTCTGCGTGGTTGCACAACGATTCAGAATTGGATGAATTTCAACGTGAACCATTCATTTCATCGTTCAATCTGCTCTCACAAAATGGCACCGTGCTCGAAGATATGACCTTCATTACGGTCCATACCAAGCCTGCCAATGCAGTTAACGAAACGGCTGCTTTGCACAATGTTGTTGAAACATACAAACAAAATTCAATCGAATCCGACATCATTGTTCTTGGCGATTTCAATGCAGATTGCGGCTATGCTTCAACGTATGAACTCAATCAGCTTGACATCCGAAGCCCAGACTATCTCTGGGTTGTACCAGATTCAGCGGATACAACCTTCTCAGAAAACACACACTGTGCCTACGACCGCATTGTCCTTACCAGTGACATCGAGGATCGTTTCTTCGGACGCTGGGGGGTCGATAGGGACATGACCGACTCTGACGTATCCGATCACTATCCGGTCTGGTTTGACCTCGACAGAACGGAGGATGTGCTTGCATGAAACGCCGTGCATCCATTCCTGGTCGAATCAACATCATTGGCGAGCATACCGATTATGCAGGAGGGTGCTCGCTTGCATTCGCATCCCAACATCGATTGGTGCTTGAAGCAGAATTTGTTGAGACTGGCTATCATGGCGAGCCGACGGTCGTAGCACTGTGGAAAGAAGCAGGAGGACCTCCTGCACAGTTGGAAGTAACAAGTTCAATCCCAATTGGAAAAGGCATGTCATCATCGGCTGCACTGTGCTTGAGCATCGTTTTGTGTGTTCACGGAAGGAGCATTGACAAACAAGCAGCCTGTGAAGAAGCGCAACGATTGGAGCATGTGGTCCTCGGAACACCTTGCGGCTTGCTTGATCAAATGACGATGATGCATTCTCTCGAAGGAGAATGTGTCCTCATCGATTTTTCAACGAAGACAACAACAACGATGTCGATGCCATCTGATTGGAAGGTCAAGTTGTTTGATTCAGGAATTCATCGAACTTTGAATTCCATAGATTATCGAACCACTTCGGCAGAGGGGACGAAGCGTCTTCATGTGGAATCCGAGAATCGACGTGTGGAAGAAGCGATCCATTCCAACAGTAAAGCACTAGGGAAACTTCTCAATGAAACGCATGAATCACTGAAAACGATTGGCGTGAGTACGCCCGAAGTTGATGCCCTTGTCGCATCCTTACAATCAACGGAAGGCGTCCTTGGTGCCAGAATGATGGGTGGCGGTTTTGGTGGTATGATTCTCGTTCTCGTTGAGAACGAATCGGTCCTACCTGACCATGAAATAATGGTCCCATCACGACCTGGATTCGTTGAAGAATTCTTCTAGACGCTTGAGACGCTCAGGCGTCCCCATATCCCAAAATTTAGTGTTATCAACATGGACGTGGATGTCCTTTGACAACGCTGGATAGACCGTCTTTTCCCACGACCATTTGCCCTCTTGTCCGAATGATTCAACCACGGATTTTCTGACGACGGAGGTACCTGCTTCGTATCCATTGAATTCTGTTGGAACATCGCCATCTTTGGCATAATGGACCAAACGACCTTGTTCATGTTGGAGATTTTTATCGTTATGTTCGGTTGTAACGGTCATGGTCAGTGTCGAGGATGCTTCTCTATGGAGATTGACCAAAGGCGCGTATTGGATTGGATGATAATCGTCGCCCCACAGCAGAATAAATTCGTCTTCCAAATAATCTCGAGCGTTCCACAGTGCACCTCCCGTTCCTAATTGCTCCTGCTCTTTGACGAAGGTTAGGTCAATACCTGAATGGAGGAATCCATCAAATTGTTCACCATGATGACCTGTCAACACGAGCGCACGGTTGCAGCCTTGCTCTCTCACCCAGTCGAGAATGTGCGAGAGGATGGGTTGACCTGCCACTTCAATCAAGGACTTCGGTTGATGTTTGGTCAAGTCACCAAGTCTGGTACCAAGGCCGCCTGCAAGAATGACAACCTGTGGCATTCGATGCGATTCTGCTATTTTTGCATACAATTTTCCGCTTTCACGGAGCGTTCGTTCTTGTGTCTCAAAATCAACATGATACAATCCAAAGCACTGCTCATATCCTTCTGCCCACTCGAAGTTGTCCATCAGGCTCCAGTGGTAGAAACCTCGAATGTCAAGACCGTTTTCAATGGCTTCTGCAGTGACGTGCAAGTGTCTTCGCACATGTTCGGGACGCATGTCATCATCAGCATCTGCGACTCCGTTTTCGGTAACAATGATCGGTAAATTCAACGGAGCGACCATCTCAAATGCACGCTTCAAACCTTCAGCATACATGGGGTAGCGGAAATCAGTTCGCTCTTCCCAAGGCCGAATCAAAGGGTCAATCTCAACCTTGGTCGGCATGAATGGTGTTGCCAGCAAATGCGTGTAGTAATTGACGCCGATGAAATCGCTGCTGCCTTTCAAGCCATCAATTGAAACGCTCCTCATGGCAGATGGTGCCTTGAAACGACCGGTTTTCAGCCCATCAATCCAACATCGATTGAACATTCCATCCAAGAGTTTTGCTTGGAAGCGATGCAATGGGTTCCAACGTCGATATGGATCAAAGAGATTGATGTTTTTGACAAGTCCAATCTTCCTCGTACCTCCATGCTCCATCGATTTGAGCGTCCGATAGCATCGAGCATGGGCTCGCATCAGATTCAACGAAACCTGTCGAGTTTTCTTGAACGAACGCTCACCCGGTGGAAATTCTCCGAGAACATAACCCATTGAAGCATAGACAGCAGGTTCGTTGATGGTGCACCACCATTCAACTCGATCACTCAACACTTCAAACATCTTTGAACAAAATCGAATCCAATACAGAATGTTTGCTTCATCTTCAAACGCCCCCATGTCTTCCCACCAGAGTGGGTTGGTAAAGTGATGGAGCGTGACCATAGGTTGGATTCCATTGTGTAGGAGTTGGTCAACAAGGTCGCTGTACCAATCGATGGCATCTTGATTCCAAGTACCCATTTCAGGTTCAATTCGACTCCATTCCAGCGAAAACCGGTAATGTGTGACATTCAAGTCTTTGATGAGCTCAAGATCTTGCATTTTACGGTTCCAGTGATCGCACGCATCACCGCTTTCTTGGCCACTTTTCGAACGGGGTTCAAATCGAGTCCAATTGTTCGTATTTCCGCCTTCAATTTGATGCGAAGCAGTCGCCACGCCCCACATAAAGTCGGGTGGGAAGGCCTGTCCATTCATCAACTTGGAATAGTCGACCTCGTCCCAATTTCGATGCTCTTCAACACCCATACGACCACAGACCGTCATTGAACGCGAGTCCAAGAACCATCAGGACCGACATTCCAGTATTGCAATTCCGTGCTCGCATCAACGTACCATCCTGTTTCGCCCTGCTGTGAACCAGGAGCGGCTTGCATAACACCAACTTGACCTGCTTTTGTCGCTAATTCTTGGCGTAACGCGTTGTTGAGCGTAGGTTCTGGATTGGATGATTCAACCGCAACTGTCGTTTCTGGGGAATCAGCATCCAATTCAACAGAATCGTTTGCATCACTAACCAGACGTTCCTCATCTTCCTCAGAAACTTCGTAGAATTCTTCCTCATCCCACTCTTCCTCTTTCGCATTACCACGACGAATGAGAACCACAAGGACAACGAATATGAGGAGCAACAAAGCAATGATGATTGAAACGGCCGTGTTGGTAGAACCGAGTGTACCACTGAGGAGAACGGATTCAACATCGTAGAACTGTTGTGAAATCAGGCCATTCCATGTGACTGTGCATGAACGGTCAGAGCCTGCTTCTTCGAGTTCAATTTCCCACGTGTCCGACTTGACGTGTGTTGCTTTTCCAGAGGTACAGGACAGTGAGGTTTGATCTGGATTGACTTCAACCCGATTTCCTTGGGAATCTTCGGCCCACACAGTAATGAGTGTCACCTCGCCTTGGCTTCTCGTTTCGTTGCTCATACCTGTGATGACTCGAACTGCTTGGCCCGGAACGATGGTAAGTGGAATGGAATGCTCTGCCTCTCCTTCTGAAAGTTCGAGTTCGTAGGTTCCACTCGTCAGTCCCGTAAGTTGCCAAAAGCCACGTCCACTCGAAGAAGCATCCAAAGCAACAAAATCGCCGTCTACCAATTCCACGTTTTCAGCTGGAGCTG
>JAYYFM010000045.1:0-7821 GCA_036158745.1 Thermoplasmatota archaeon | reverse complement strand
CAGCATTTCTGCTGTTAACGAAGACAAGACAAGGTGGATCTTTTTCGACGATTTCACTCAACAAACGGAAGGTTGCATGAGCCCTTGGAGAGAGACGCATCTCCATGGCTCCAACTTCGTCTTCTGTTAATGGAGGCGCTGTTTCGACGGTCAGGACCGTTGTACGTTCTGCAGGAGCCAAGATCGGTTGACAAGAATCGTTGGAGATCCAAGAAGCAACATGGTCGGGATTACCCACCGTTGCAGAGAGGCCAACTTTTTGCAAGGTTCGACCACACAGTGCTTCGAGTCGTTGCAATCCAAGACGCAATTGCCAACCTCGTTCACTGGCCGCCAAATCGTGCACTTCGTCAATGATGACAGCTTGTACGGATGAGAGCATGGCTCGGAGGCGATGGCCCGTGAACATCAGTTGGAATGTTTCGGGTGTTGTCACCAGAAGATGAGGTGGACGACGAACTTGGCGAGAACGTTCGTTCGTTGGCGTATCTCCATGTCGAAGGGCAAAACGCAAGTCGAGTGCTTCACTCAATTCAGCCAAACGACGGTCGACGTCACGATTGAGCGCACGAAGCGGAGTGATGTAGAGAATGGATAGGGGTTTCCAATCCTCTATTTTGCATCGATGGAGGAGAGGCAAGACGGCTGCCAGGGTCTTTCCAGAACCCGTAGGAGCAATCAACAAGCGTTCGTTCCCATCGATCAATTCAGGAATGGCTTGTTCTTGGACGGGCGTTGGTTTCCAATCACGCTGTGCAAGGAATTCTTGCAGTTGAGGATGAAGCAGCGAAAAGACATCCGACATACTCTCCCCACCCCCGTAGAGGAGTGTGTCTGCCTACCCTTCTTGAGGATTTGTCATTCGATGGGACTCAGTCATCGTCCTCATCGTAGTCATCATCATCGAAGTCGTCTTCATCACCGTCGTCCCAGTCAACTTCTTCGTCCTCAGCAAAAGCACCATCGCCGAGATCGACAGCTGTTCGACTGGCAACGGTTGCCACAAGAACCAGAATCAAGATAGTTGAAACAGCGAAAATCCAAGCGAGTGGATGCTCACGAGGTGAGTCCAACCATCCGAGATATTGTCCATAGGCGATGTTGATGTCGTGTTCTGCCGTGTTATCGTTGTCGTTGACTTCGACCAAAACGTTGCCATAATCGACTTCTACTCGGATACGATCAACGTTTTCGACGTCCCAGTTGACCGTGACTGGAATGCTTTCTCCAGCTTCTATACCTATGATGGCCTTGACATCGAATGGATCATCAGAATCGCCTGCGAAGAACGCCACCTTGAATTGCGAAGTGGTTGGTCCACCGTTGTTGATAACAGTCGCCGTGATTTCGACCTCGGTTCCAGGCGACACGTGGTCGTCGGAGACTGTAATCGACTTGACACGCAATTCAGGGCCAACAGCGCCGAGACGTACCCATTGACGCTCAAAGTCCGTATCATCATAGGCCAATTCAGGAATTGGACTCGCTTCAGAATTTGAAACCACAGGGAATTGGTTTCCAGCAGCGTCCCAGCCTGTAACATAGAAGCCGACGAAATCGCCTGCTTGTGGTACAATACTTCCGCCTGCTGTGATATCGACTTCACCCGTCCAGTACACGGTTTGTCCGTCTTGCTGCATACCGAGGAGCGAGGATCCAGCACCGATGGTTACGGTACGAGTTTGGTCTCGCATGACCCAGTGAATCATTTGTTCAGAACCGGTTAGATCGGCATCTTCTGAACCTTGGAATTCAACGTAGATGGACGTCAAATCGTTGGATGGAGATACATCGATAACGTTCAATGGAGCCATTCGACGAACAACACGAGGTGCAGCGTCGTCGACAATGACTCGTAGAGTCGTCGACACAAGCGTTCCTGTCATGTCTTCTCCACGACCAGGGATGTTGGTGATCGAGATCAAACAGGTACGTGTCGGGGAGGACTGCAGGGATTTGGCTGAATCGAGCGGTACCTCGATGAGGTACTCACCATCATCGGTCAGTGAACCATCGCTCCATAGTTTCTCACCATCGAAGACTTCGACCAAGATTCCAACATCTCGTGGAGCAGGCACGTTGCTTCCCTCGTAGACCACACGTCCACTGAAGGCGAGGCGGTCGTCTTTGCGGACACGTGTACCATCAGCGACTGGACCTGTGCGGGGCTCACTTACATCTTCCACAACGTAATCCGTCGGAGAGAGCGTGAAATCGTTCTCAACTCGGAAGGTATGTTCCAGGATGAGCAATTCCCTATCCTCGGGGGAACCACGTTCTTTGAACAACAAGGCAAGGTCGCCCATTTCCTCATCTGGCCAGTCCCAGGCAAAGACGAAGTTGTACGTGACGATGATCCATGGCAGACCCGATTCGTTCGTGGTTTCTCGCATTGAGCTCGTTGGTAAGAGGTGAATGTAGTTGCTCTCGCTCCAGAATGTGTTGTTCAAACCGGAGTAGGATATTCGTTGTGCGTCTCGGCTTGGGTTTGGTCCTTCAAAGTCGAAAACGAGCGAAATATGTTCGAAATCAATGGCCGTATTCGCATCAATAAATCCAACGGTGATCGATTGCTCAAGACCCGCAAAGACAGGAGCATCATCGGTGTGTCCAACCCATTCAAGTCCAGTGAAGATCGCTGCAGAATCCTTTCGAGTTTGGAAGGTTGCATCATCAAAGCTGAACCCTGGGCCGGAATTGAGGTTGTAAAGGACCCCCTCGTCATCGTACTGGGTGTAAAATACAGGGTTACCTGCTTGGTCTCCACCTGACCAGTAATAGGACACACGTCCCATGTTTGGATTTCGTGAGTGGTCGATGGTCGTCATGAACCACTTGCTCTTACTCTCACTCATGTTGGTGACGCGCTTGCTTGCGTATTCATGTTCATCAGCGATACCGTTACGGTTGAGATCATGGTCGGCTTCAACCCAATACATGAGGGTCAATTCCATTGGAACACCAACCTCATCGTGAACGAGGATGCGGACGTCTTGTTGGTTGACACCAGCCTCGTACGAACCATCGGCAGGGAAGACGGCTTGACGTTCAGGTGGCGTTGCATCGACACGGAAGGTTCGACTCCAATCGGAGTTTGGTGCCATGACGTGTGTTGGATTGCGTTCGTTGTAGGTCTGAACTTCGTAGTTCAAGCCATCAGGAACATCGATGTTTGGTGTGACGACACTGATGAAGAATGAACCGTTGATGTTGGTCGTATCTCTTGCTGTTGACTCGACCCAACCATTGCGTGAAACTCGGACGTCAAAGGCGCTGTCAAGCGGTGCATCATCGGAATCCATGAACCACATGGCTCCTTGGAAGTGGAGTGTTTCACCGGCCGCAACCCAAGCATTGTTGGGCACATCGTCTCGAACGAGATCGCCCTCATTGTCACGTACCTTCATCCATCCGAGGCCAAAGGTTCGATTGACACGAAGACCTTCCTCGCTGATGAGGTCGAGCGGTGCGAAGCCAGCCGAACCACTGTCATCCAAGCATCCAGTCTTGAATCGAACGTTGTTTTGATCGGGGAACTCGCTTGTAATTCGGAACAACCAGTGGATTTCGAGGATGCTGTTGTTGAGGACAGAATAGGAATTTCCGTCCATGACCACGTATCCATCAGGATCGTTGGGTGATGGGAAGATATCACCATCTTGCCAGAACATGGTCGGATTCGATGCAGATGATGTCGTCATGAGCGTCAAGGTCGCTTCACGAATCTTGGTCGCACTTTCACCAACAATGTGGCGGGTGATGACTTCGTAAGGCTCCGTTCGCTCGTGCAGAATCTCGCCTTCTGGAATGTTGATTTCAAGGTTAACGGTCTGGATGGTGTATGTGACGCTGAACGAAGTAAGCGTGAGAATTCCGCTGCTGTCGGAAACCAAATCGATTGGAATATCGACGAATCCTGCGCCAGTGTCAGGAATACGGTCGTTGAATCCTTTGACGATGGCGTTTGTTGGCCCATTGGCATCGATGGTCTTCGTTCCAACAAGCGGACCGTTTTCCTTCCAGCCCACAGTTGGTGACAATGGCGGGTTGAAGTTCGCAGGAATGGGTGATGGCGCGTGAATCTCGAATCCTGGGTTTTCAGGAGCGTTGCTGTGCAATGCGACTTGGATGTCTTCCAACACTGGCGTGAAGGCAGAGTTGCTGGTTGAGAACGAAACACGCAGGCACAAATATCCGTAACTTGGTGTGGTGAAGGCCTTGGTCAATCCTGATTGTCCAAAGGAGGTTAAACCGCTGCTACAGAGGCTCGAGGTACTTCCTCCGAGTTGTACGTTAATGGAGGTGCTCGCTGGAATGGTTGCGTTGTAATGAACGGTCGCAGCAACGTAGGATGGGAATGGATTGTTGTAATTCGAACGCACGTAGAAATTCCCGCTGCTGTAGTAGTTTGTTGTGTATTGAATGGTGACTTGATCGAGAATTGGGGTAGCGGTAGATGTACCATTGAGCGTTGCTCGCCAGGTGATTTTATTGCCACTGTTCGCAAACGTTTTGGTTGAACCAACGCCAATCGACTTCCATGTAACTCCATCATCGTTGGAAACGTCGATGTCGATGGACGTCCCGGTCGGCATGTATCCAATCGCACTTTCGAGCTTGATTTGGTCAACAGCTCGTGTAGAGGTCGTGGTTTGGCCATAGACTGTGGTCGAGGTTGACGTCGGCGTACGGCTGTCGGTGACTCCACCGTCGCCCCACATGTGGATCTTCCGAGCCACGGTGTTGCAGTAGGATGTGTGATAGCAGGAATAGTAGATTTTGCCCTCGTCATCAATCTGCGTGATTCCATAGTGGCCACCGTTTGGCATTTCTTGCATACCCATTTTGGTGAGACTGAATCCGTTCATGCTGAAGTGGTGGTGACGTGAACCTTGCACGTTGTACTCATTGACAATGATTCGAGGCAAGTCGACAACAAGGCCAGAGTTTTGATTTCCAGCGGTTGAGGTTGTCTTGTAGTTGTAATCTGCAGCGGAACCGATGGACCATGTCGAGTTGATCGAACTTGGGTTGCTCGGGTTGACTTCCATCAGGTATCGGTTGTATGTTGGGTAGGTTGAGGAGTCATAGTAGCTGACGAACATCTTCCCAGTGTCGTCGTCGAAGTCAACACCAGTGAGATAATACGGGTAGCCGTAGCTGGTGTATGAGGAACACTGCCATTGTGTCTTTGCTGCATTGAGTGTCCACTTGGTCAGATAATAGTACGAGTACGAGACGGTCCAAATGTTTCCGTTCGGGTCAACGGCTGCATCGTACCAATAACTCGATACTGTGGAGGTACAACCGGAAGTGCTGATGCTCGCAGAGCCGAGTAGTGCGCCAGTTGTTGCATTGATTCGTTGGATGCTTGGCGCTGTGTACATCGACGTACTGGAGTAACGAGTCGCATGTATTTCGTACTCGGAAACCGGGACGACGATACCACGGTAATTCCAACTTGCACTGGATGAAACAGAGAGATCGTTGAATTGTTTCGTGACACTGGTGTAGCCTTGGTCACCGAGAGCGACGAATTGACCGCTTGTGTTGATGGTCGCTGAGTTCGCTGTAGAGAGATCGGTGCTTCTGCGGAAATTAACGACGTTGTTGGTTGGATTACCGCGCAGCGATATCTCATCGTTGGCCGTTTCCATATTGGTGCGTGAACCGTACTGGAACGATCCTGTTTGCTTGCTCGACCATTGGCCTGTACCGACGCCACCGAAGTCGTTGTTGTTGGTGAAGTTGCTCCATGACGTGGTGCTCGCTTCACCGAGGAAGTTGAACTGGGCCGAGGTTACCTCAGCACCGAACGGGAACGTGATGACACCAGCAGACCCGTTTCCTTGGCCATTGAAGGTGTGCGTATACGAGGTTGCACCACCTTTGAACTGTGTTTCAGTCGTGGCAGACGAGGCGAGTGGTGCCATCACTGAAATGAAAAAGATAAGAACGAGGAATACCGCTTTACGCATAGTGTAGACACCCACTGCCGCAAACTATCTCACCTAAGCATATCAACGCATCGGCTCGTGGTCACAACACAGTTTTCCGTAACCGTCTTGAAGAACAGCGTTCGTAGGTAACTTCGAGGGGCGAACATGGCAGGTGTATTTTCTCGATGGTGGGCGGCTCAGCATGGACGTCAGTATTCGATTCTTACGACGCTTTTTGGAGCGTTCATGATTCTGTTTCTTGCCAGTCTCTCTCAGTTGTTGTTCCTTCAAGATTCCGCCATGTGGGGAGAATACACTGGAGCAGCGATTGGTTTGCTCGTCGCTGCTGCAACCGGATTGATCTTTGTTACACCTGAATTTTTGGTGTTCAAAGGACACGTTAGCACACTGGATGAGCTTTACGAGATTCGAAGCACGGCAGAATTGAAGCGCCGCCGCTCCGAAGGCGATCGTTCTGCTACCGCCCTTGGAGCAGGATACGAGGAGCGTTGGAATGCGTTTCTCCAAGAGCGTGGCTTGCGACGATGAAGTGGTGGCGATTCTTTGCAACCCTCCGACTCGACAAAACTCTTGTTTCGAGAGATTTTGCTTGCTGGAGGCATGATTGTTGTTCTCATCACTGCCTTGTATGCACACACCGGATCCATGCCTCCGTTGGTTGTCGTCGAATCTTCGAGTATGGTTCACGATGCGGATGGTGAAGTTGGAAGCATCGATGCTGGAGACCTCGTTTTGGTTCACAAGTCCTCGTTTGAGAACATTGTAACCTTCGCAGAAGCGACCGACCCATCGAATCCATATTTCGGGCATGAGGCTCATGGTATGGAAGGCGATGTCGTCATTTACAAGAAAAATGGTGAAACCTCAACACCGATCATTCACCGTGCTATTCTTCGAGTTGTGCCCCACGAAGCATATGCTGCTACATCGACAGCAAATCCGTGCCCAACTGGTGGAACCTATGATGCTGAGTGGAGCATTGAAGGAAGCAAAGGAGCGTGTGTGCTTACGTGGGATGTGCCAGGAACCAACGTCGTGAATCAAGAAAGCATCAACATCTCGTTCGATGGAATCGATGCTGGCTTCTACGATTGCGAACGCTACGTACACGCTGGTGTTGAAGCCCATTTGGTCGTCCATGAGTGGGTGCCGAAGCATTCTGGTCTTCTTACGCTTGGAGATGCCAACAAATGCTCCGTTGATCAGGGGGCAGATGCGGTCAATGGATCATCAGGTCTCCGCACACTCGATGGTTCCGTTTTAGGACCTGTTCAGGAGAGTTGGCTCGTTGGTCGTGCAGGTGGTGAGATTCCTTGGCTTGGGGCGGTGAAACTCATGGTAAGTGGCACAGGTCCCGGATTGGAATACGTTCCAGGCTCGTCGCTCATGTACCTGTTTGCATGCATCGGTGGCATTCTTGTCTTCCCGATGGTCGCTGATCCGTTGATTCGTCGCATCTTCTCAACATCGCCTGATCACATCCAAGCGCAACAAGAAAAGGCATTTCTCATCGCTCTCGGCGTTGATGAAGAGGAATAATCATTCTTCGCTTTCAGCAATGGCTCGGTTTCGGCCCAATTCACGTGCAGCATTGTCGAGGCTGCTCTTGGTCATGGCGAGCAGTTCCGAGGCATAATCGAGATTCGATTGCTCGAGATAGCGCTCAATGCTCGCTTTTGATCGCCGGATAGTGGCCAAACGCTGTTCCGAGCTTTTTGGTCGAGTTTCCTCGCCACGTTGCGCCATCAACCACTCTTCGAGCAAGGCCTGGCCCCACTCAGGAGCACGGAATCGGGCGGAGAGAACAATTTCAGCGTGCCTGTGACGGAAGCGTACGCGAGAATCACGCGTACGGTTGGCT
>JAYYFM010000044.1:0-8121 GCA_036158745.1 Thermoplasmatota archaeon | reverse complement strand
TGCCAAGCAAATTTGAACGTACGCTTGATGCTTTGGAATGGATGCAAGACATACCACAAAGGATTCTTCCACGTTTGCAATGGATAACGCAACTGTCTCAAGATACCTACTGGGATCTCTTCATTGACACCGTACGTTTGTGGCCTTCTGTTCTTGGGCATGAAGTACGTTCCAAACAACTGATCCCAAATGGGAAGAAACGTTGAGTAATTGGTCCAAATCGCATCTCGTTCATTTGTGTGATGCCAGTGATGGAATTCTGGTGTAATGATGAGGCGGTGCAACCATTTCAATCTCCAGCGTACATTGGCATGCAAAAAGAGTCCCAGAATTAACTGAGCCGCTGCAAGAGCTCCAGTCAATTCAAACGAAAATCCAGCGGACACCAAAAATACAAACGCAGGTGCAAGAATCGTGCCATCCAATGGATGTCCACGGAATCCGCTCGCCCAATCCAAATGCTCTGTTGAATGATGAATGGCATGGAATTTCCAAAGGACTGGAATTTCATGATAAAATCGATGCGTCCAATAAACGAGTACATCGAACAAGAGAATCCCAATCAAGGGCATGTATTCCTCAGGAATCTGATCAACGTATGGTCGAAGCAACAAACCAGGAATCCAAGCAAGACTGAGAATTCCCACAACAATAGCAACAAATCCAGTTAGCAAACCGAGCAGAGGGGAAGCAAGTGCATAGCCAATGTCCGTATCAAGATGTGGCCTTCGGATCTTCTGACCTTTGTGCCGAGGAAAGAGTTTCTCAAAAGGTACGACAAGGACAAACAGCAACAAGACAACGAAGATACCCTCTACGGAGATGTACAATGCAACGACGATCAATGTCAATGTCATCAAACGAAGAATCATGGAGAATAGACGTGCCTTGAAGCCAATGGTCTCTTCCATGCCCAAGCACTCGTTCAGAGACTAATAGAGATGTTTGATTGTTGAATCCTAACGAGAGGTGATAAACCTCTGCGTATTAGGTGAACCATGGCATTCATGGCGTGCTCAACGTGTCTGAGCATCCGCATCTACCCTTACATGGGATTCATGACTGGACAACAATATCAATGCCAGGATTGCGAAACCATCTCTCCGATTGTGATTGAGTTTGACACGGAAGAAGACTTCAACGCTTTTCTCGAGGCTCGGCTCGAGGTTCAAGAGGAATAAAATCCGCACATTGAACGGCATCTTTGGCCGAATCTTCATATGTGAAGAGACGAAATTCGTGCTGGATGGGATGCATATGATTGAGCGAAAGCAGGACGCACTTAATGGGGCAATGCTCCGAGCACTGATGGCCGAACACCTGCGGGAAGAGCGTGAAAAGGTACAGCATCAGCCCATCCAAGACGCATCGTTCTCTGCGCTCGCATCGAGAATTGTTGAAGACGCAAGAAACGGGAAGACACACAAATCTGCAGCTTCGAACTTGCTCGCAGACATCGGTCTTGAAACACCAAAGCAGGTCATTGATCAATCACCAATGCGACATGTTGGACGACGTGCACGCAAAATTCCACTCAGTACTCGTAAGGTGAGGAGAGTGAAGCGTTCCTCCCGAGCGCCTCCTCAGACGCGTGGACGGCCCCCGGTGGGTCACGAGCGAAGGAAGAGAAGCGTCCGAGTTCCTCGCACCTAAGACCAACCGTCAAAAAGGGACAACCCTGCGGAGGGTTGGGTGAGACCATGATCGACCTAGCCAATCCCAGTGAAGAGCACCAAATGCTCCGAGAAATGATTCGTGACTTTGTTCAAGAATTTGTGGAACCACAAGCCCATGAATACGACAAGAAGGAGCAATTCAATATTGAGTTGTTCCGAGAACTTGGCGATCTTGGACTTCTAGGAATCACCGTTCCGGAAGAATACGGAGGAGCAGGTCTTGATGCTGTAGCTGCTACCATCGCACACGAGGAACTCTCGTATTCAGATGCTGGGTTTGCACTTGCTTACTTAGCCCACTCAATGCTTTTTGTCAACAATCTTGCGTACAATGGATCCGAGGAACAAAAGACACGAATCCTACCGAAGGTTTGCTCCGGTGAGTGGATTGGAGCCATGGCCATGTCAGAACCTGATGCAGGTACAGACGTCCTTGGATTGTCCACAACTGCAGAAAAGAACTCAGATGGCGATTGGGTCCTCAACGGCCGAAAGATGTGGATCACCAACGGATGCATTGATGACCAAGGCACGCCTGCAGACATCGTATGGGTCTATGCTCGAACAGGTTACGATGAGAAAGGACGTGTCAAACTCTCAACCTTCCTCGTCGAGAAAGGCATGCCGGGATTCAGCGTTGGTCAGAAAATCTTCGACAAGACAGGGATGCGAGCCTCCAACACTGCTGAACTCGTCTTTGACGACTGCGTCGTTCCTGCTGGAAACCTCGTTGGTGAAGAAGGAGGCTCATTGCTTCACATGATGGGCAACCTCGAGATTGAACGCCTCACACTCGCTGGTATGTCCGTTGGAATCGCTCGACGGTGCCTCCATGAAATGAATAAGTATGCTTCAGAACGCGAAGCATTCGGTGTTCAAATTCGTTCGTTTGGACAGATGCAACGTCATATTGGAGAATCATGGGCGAAGTACCGAGCCATGCGTGCATATGTTTACGACACAGCCAACAACATCCAACTCGGCAAATCAGGCCAACGTCTCGATTCAGACGGTGTCAAGCTGTTTGCAACAACAGCTGCGAAAGAAATCGCAGATGCAGCCATCCAAGTGATGGGTGGATACGGATATGTGGCAGAATACCATGTTGAGCGACTCTGGCGTGACTCAAAACTCCTTGAAATCGGTGGAGGAACCCTCGAATCGCACCAGAAGAACATCACTCGTGATCTTGCAAAAGATTCTGAAGCAATCAATCGATGAAATTCATTCTTCTTCGAGAATGATTGCATTCATGTCTTCATCGACAAATGAAATATCCCCGTTGATGATTGATACAACAGTCAACACAGCAGCAGGTAGTGTAACAATTCCAAGCAAGGGAAAGATGACTGTGAACCCTGTCATGAGACCAATTGATGAAAAGAAAAGGGGCATTGGAATGTCTCGATCCTCGTATTCGAGTATGCTCAACCTAACCAAACGGCGAGGCTGTTTGGCATACGAGGTCGTTCCCTGACCACTTTGCTAATTCTCTTCGTCAGAACCGGCCTCAGACTCTGGTTCGGTTTTAATCTCAACCATCTTGTTTTCGACAACTTGTGGTGCGACCATCACATTCGGGTTCATTGAAGTCTGTGCATCACGTTCCAACTTCATAGTAGCAATTTCCAACCACTTTGTCCTGAGGATTTCATATTCCTTCATTTGAGTGTCATACAATTGCTCTGCTTTCTTCTTTGCAGTCAACTCCAAGCGAACAACAACAAGCCACAAAACTGCAGTTGTGGCGATAAAGAAGTACTTGATGAAATCGTATTCATCTTGAGAGGTGATATCGAAAACCGAAGCACGAATCATGACTCCAACGAGACCTGCAGTACCCAATAAGGCCAATGTCGTAATCATCAGTTCAGTCGTGTCTCGACCAATTCTGCGGCGCATCTTTGGCAATTCCGGGGCCCTGTCGAATGTCTTAGGCATGTTGGCCAATTTGGCCAGTAAATTATAGTCTTATCGAGAATTTGCACCGAGTTGAATCCAACTTGTTTGTCATCACTCAATATCGTACCAAACTTCGTCTCTCAAATCGTACCATGGGTTGATGCCTACACTGCTGTAGCCAGAGTGTGCAGTCGATTCCACGAAGTAAAATCGGAGTGATGATTTGGCTCCCTCTCCATACCACCCATCTCCTGAATGATCAGGAAGGTAAAGAACGGGCCATGCATGACCTCCCCAATCTTCCTCTGAATTTGGTTTGACAAGACCGAGCATCAAGGCTGCGTCATAACCCAATGCTTCCATCAAACTGATGTAAAGAGCTGAAGCATCTTCACAATCACCACCTTGCTCCCAAAGCATCTCGATTGGATATTTTGGATAGTCAGATTGTTCACCAGCATCATCAAGATCGTAGAGATATTGAATATCACCAACAAAAGCGTGAATGAAATCAGCCACCCCGAGCGATGAAGTGTATCCTGCTTGATTGGCCATGCTTTCGAGGGTCGTTGCCAAATCAACGATGTATGGAGCCTCAGGGGTTGAAAATCGAGCATATTGGTCGATGACATCGGCATAGGTTTGGTTACCAGACCAAAGAATGGAATGATCAAGTGAGCGATAATACACATAGGTTTGGTAATCTAAATCAATATCCAACTGATAGTATTGGTCATTGAAATCCCAGTTGTGCGTTATTCGAGTAATGGTTCGACTATCAAATGGAACAATTTCCAGTGCTAATTCGCCATCCCAACCGTTGGAATCTTGTGTGCCATCACCAACAACTTGCAGTCGTTCCAATTGCTCAACGCTGTCAAAATCAATAACAAGACGTTCAAGATTGGAATCGTCACTGATGTCCATCAAGTCATCAGCATATGCATCAGAGTCCCATGCCTCAATTTCGATGTAATGATGGCGAATACCCTCGTCAAGATCGAAATAGAACGATGTACCAACATCGTATTCGTCACCGGTGGCTAGGGACCAATACGAATTCTGGTCCGGTACACAGCCCTGTGAAAAGTTGTTGATGTACACGCAAAAATAGATTTCAGAATAACTGTCAAAATAGTCCATCGAATCGTGAACGATAAAGGTCGACAAATTGAGGAAAATCGCTGCATCGCGACCAGGATTCACATCGTATGTGTCAAGATAGCCATCGTTGTCATCATCAGGGTCTTGGTTATCACCGATTCCATCACCATCAACGTCCTTCCACTCCGTTCCATCGAATGGGAATTCGTCAGGGTCATTTCCACTTTGATTGTCACCCCAGCCATCACCATCGGTGTCCATCCATTGTGTTTCATCGGTTGGAAATGGATCCCCTTCATCGGACCAACCATCTGAATCGGAATCGAGACATCCGTTTTGATCTTGATATGAATCACCGGCTTGGTTGCTACAATCGTCTTGATTGTCGCCCCACCCATCTTCATCCGAATCAAGCCATTCGCTCGGGTCAAGAGGAAAACTATCGTTCAAATCGGAGTAGCCATCTGAATCGATGTCTTGGCATCCAATTCGATCAATTGTTGAGTCTCCAAATTGTTTTGGACAATCGTCTTGATTGTTGCCCAAACCATCACCATCGGTATCGAACCACTCTAGAGGATTCGAATCGAAGACGTCAATGTCATCAGCATAACCATCGCCATCCGAGTCCTTGATGGATTGAATCGGCGATAAACTTGGGGAGAGAATGACAAAGAGTAAGCTAGTCACGATGAGGAAGGAAGGTACGACCGTTTTGAGAATGGATTTCGAAACACGTTCAGCACCAGGTGCTGGGACCCACTCTTGGCCATTCCACAACCAATTGCCATCGTCTGACAATGTCATATTCGATTCTTAGCATGTGGAATGTTAAAGATTCCGCCGACAACATTAGTACTCAACCGGAATCGGGTCAAGCGTTCTCCAAAGATACCAACATGCCATTGTACGATACGGAGCCCAACGCTTTGCGACTTCTTCAGCCTCATCCATGGTTTCAACTTCAGGGAACAATCGTTTGATGGCATTGACCAATCCGATGTCTTTCGGACTGTAGACATCAGGCAAGAGGAGTGCAAAGATCATCACCATCTCGGCCGTCCAGGGCCCTACACCTTTGAATTGAATGAGGTGTTTGCGCACTTCAAGTTCGGTCGATGTTGCGTATGGAAAGTTGAGGAGTTCTTCTGAATCATTGGCCAATCCAAGGATGTAGCCACTCTTTGGACGGGTAATCCCACATGATGCAATCTCTTCTTTCGTGAATTGGCGCACATGTTTTGGAGTAACTTGCCCGACCATGATTTCAAATCGGTTCCAAATGCTTTCAGCTGCTATGACACTTATCTGTTGGCCGATGATCGAACGAACGATTGTGTAGAACAAATCACCTCTTCCTTTGAGACCATCTTTACCATACGTTTCGATGCATTCGGCCATGATGTCATCGTTTTGGAAATGCTCAATGGCATCGTTCCACCACGATGGCTCACCCTTCTCCATGGGTTTTCCAAAAACACAGAGGTTTTGAGTCCTCGTCCATTGCCATGGGTATGCGAGATGAACTTCAAACACTCCTACGACTGAAAGACATCCCCCGAACAGGTTGGGTTCGATCGGGTGTTGAACACCCTGAGTCGGTAGCTGCTCACTCGTGGGGCATGGCTGTTCTTGCACTACGTTTGTGCCCAGAACATCTCGACCTTTCCAAAGTGCTGTCCATGTGTCTCGTTCACGATGTAGCAGAGATTGTTGTCGGCGATCTCACGCCACATGATGCCATCCAAGGAGAAGAAAAACATGACTTGGAACGAGCAGGGATGCTCAAAATTGCACCTCAATGGGTCGACTTGTTCGATGAATACGAACAAGGCACCAGTGAAGAAGCACGTTTTGTCAAAACCATGGACAAGCTGGACATGGGATTGCAAGCCATGAATTACCAGCAACAAGGACTGGATTTGAACGAATTCATTAACAGTGCTCGCTCAAAAACAGACCAAACTGATTTTGCATCGTTGCTGGAATGAGGTCTTCAAGCCGACAAGGACAAAAACAAGGACATCTGCCCAGAAACTACAGCCCGATGGTGTAGTGGTCCATCATGGTGGGTTTTGGTCCCGCCGACCTCGGTTCGAATCCGAGTCGGGCTACCATCATTGCATCCACATTTCCCGGCCACGCTGCGTGAACATTACAAAAACATGGCCTGAAACCATGGCCGTCCAGAAAAGCAAGTTGAATATTGGATTTCCACTCATTGCCCTCTCCCAAGAATCCATGATGAACAAATAATCGATCATTGAAACAATTGCACCAAGACCACCAACTATACTCAGTACGGTGCATGCAACGAGGGCAGCAAAGTTACGTCGGATAGATCCTATTCCTGCAACCGCTAATGCAAGTCCGAACACGCCAACTATGAATGAAAATATCATCACGCCCGCACCCAAGCTCGTGCCAGAACCGATGTCGGATTCAACCCCTGATACTTGCGAACCTAAGAACATACCAACAAAACTCAAGAGCATGGTCACAAAACCAAAGATTGTGATGATAAGTCCCATGGACCATCTTAGTGCTGCACCACCTGAAACAGGTGGACCGTACATTTGTGAGCCTGTTGATTCATGATTCGAAGAAATATTCCATTCGAATTCGCCTTCGCAATGTGGACATGCAAATACACCGGAAGCATCGTCACCTAGTTCAATCTCTTTCTCACAGTGAGGGCACAGAATTTCGACCATGGACAGAGATTGTCACAGTATTCATATTTGTTTCCCCGACGCCGTCAAAACAAATACGCAACTTCATCAATCGGTTTGGTTTGGTTCGCGATATGGCAATTCAGAACATCGCCGTTCTCGGCGCAGGACAAATGGGGAATGGAATCACACAGGTTGCAGCAGCAGCAGGTTACAATGTGACCATGATCGATATTCAGCAAGAGTACGTCGACAAAGGTCTTGCGACCATTGAACGCTCGCTCGGTAAGCTTGTCTCCAAAGAACGCATGTCCCAAGAAGATGCAGATGCAACACTTGCTCGCATCTCACTCTCAACCGATCGTGCTGACTGTGCGGATTGCGACCTCGTGGTTGAAGCAGTTCCTGAGATTGTTGATCTGAAGACATCGATTTTCGCTGAACTTGATTCAATCTGCAAGCCAGAAACCATTCTTGCTTCCAACACCTCATCCATTTCCATCAGCACCATTGCAGATGCCACCAACCGTCCGGACAAGGTCATTGGAATGCACTTCATGAACCCAGTTCCAATCATGAAGTTGGTCGAAGTCATCAATGGTAACAAGACCAGTTCAGAAACCAACGCTGCTGTCATCGAAGCATCCGAAAAGATGGGCAAGATTGCTCTTTCATGCAATGATTCTCCGGGATTTGTTTCCAACAGGATTCTTTGCCCAATGCTCAATGAAGCCATTCTCACTTTGCAAGAAGGCGTTGCAGAACCA
>JAYYFM010000043.1:0-8166 GCA_036158745.1 Thermoplasmatota archaeon | reverse complement strand
TCATCAAACTCATCTCAACATCGACCATCATAGCTTCAATGTGTTGCTTGCCAAGCGTAATCCTCGTACTTTTTGGTCTAGCGAGCGTCAGTAGTGCAGCAGCTCTCTCAGACACGCTGTATTGGGGCAGAGAAGGGTACGAGTGGTTCCGTCCAACCATGCTCGCTATTGCTTCAATGTCAGTGATTATTGGCTTAGTGATTTACTTCCGTACTCGAGGCATTTGCACATTTGATGACGTCAAACGTCAACGAAGAAAAGTCATCAACACATCATTAATCATCATTACCATTGCCTATCTATCCTACCTTGTGTTCAACTACGTCATCCTAACCGAGGTTGGCATCCTCCTTGGACTCGAGTGGGAATCGAGTCGGTTCTGGAACAAATAATCAGGCATTTTTTCGGACCGTTGAACAACCCACACTCCAATCGTCGCCGTTATTCATCGCTTCTCGAGTTGCATCGAGTAGATCGTCCTCAGGACTCCTGATTGGATCAACATCTAGCCCCCATGCAAGTGTAATTTGATACGCTTTGCTTGATAGATTTTCCAATTGAAAAATTGAATTTCCAATTGAGATTTTATTTTCAAAAATTCCACTTCTGAGAACAATATCTCTGGGATTGAGATGCATCCCTTTCCGAGCGGCCTTTTGGATGGCTTCCTTGGAAGTCCATGCCCATAATGCATCCAATGAACCATCCTTGAGTTGTTCGAGTTCCTCACCTCTTGCCATCATATCGTACACAGTTGATACAGGTGGGCGATCGAAAGGTTCAGCATCAACACCAACGGTCCAGCCTTGTTCAATGAGTGCAACGGCTGCAAGATTTTGGCTATGCGAGAGCGATATGCTCGGCAGTCGGGGTTGTATCCACAACCCCTGAATTGCTTGAAGATAGGGGGCTCGCTCACTCGTCCTCGCAATGGTAAGCTGAGAACAATCAAGATCTCCCCATTCCATCAACGCCTGCTCGAGAAGCCAACGTGCAGAAAGATGCTCATTTGTTCTCTTTTGTGTTTTGAAGGTGCGAACCTCATCCCAATCGATGAACTGTAGTTCAGCAGCGTTGTGTTCAGAAATTGGACATGTTGCAAGGAGACAACGGGGTCCATCCTCAAGCTCAAGCCAATGAAAGGTCGCCTTCAACGAATCACCATCAGCGTTCGAGCGTGAATTTCTGATCTTCCGGAACAGGCGCCATTGCCTTTAGACGCAACCCTTTCAATGCAAGGACAGGAGCGTCATCTGAACCAACAACAAGGACATCGTGAACAGTTACGCCTGCATCTTCGACTGCCATTCGAATCGAACGAAGACGTAGTTCTTCGTCCTGCTCAGGAACACGAAGCATGGTCGACCACTCAATACCGACCGGTAGACTGCTGAATCCTTCTGATTCCATAGCAACCAATCCAGCGTTCTGGAACCCTGCTTCAATTAACATTGGAAGCGCTTCAAGCAAGACATCTTCTCCATTTCGCTCGTGGGCAAACTGATCTGTTGCTGGTAACTGATGGCGCATCAAAGCAATTCCATCAACACCTGGCTGAGACGCATCCCCAACACCTCGAAGAACACCTCCATGCGATTGGAAGCGAGGTCCGTGGAAATATCGCAAATAGATGAAGGAAGCATGATGCTCAAGTCGCCCCGGCGGAGGAGTTCCGACCGAAGGAAGTTCTGTGATTTCCGATTGCAAAAATCCGCTCAAGTCGTCCGATTTCTTTACCAGACGAACAAGCGCCTCATGGTGCTCACGCTCACCAAACACAACACCTTCTGAGTTGCTCAAATCGGAAACCAATCGGCACTTGACCCAGGTCAGGTCACCATCTGTTCGTTCAACCTTGGCTTCAACGCGAACGCGCATGGTTCCTTTCATCACTTTTACAGGCAATCCAAATTTTACGCCTTCAAATCCGGCCAAACAGGAATCTGGACAAAGCAGCAATGCGTTCTCAGCAAACATCTCCATAGCCATAACCCCTGGATGATAGGGGACTCCGTCGATGGCATGGTCACTGAGGAAGGGATGGTCTGCAACAGAAAGCGTGCTTTGTGTCATCACCATCTGTTCTTCCTCAAATGCCAAAACCTTGTCAATGAATGGGAAACGACTTGGGTCAGCCATGATCGCTGCCATCTCACCTGGTAACATCAGAGGTGCTTCTCTGAACGAATCAAAACGATCCATGAGTCCTAGAGAGCCGCACGCAATGACACGACGCTTTCCGCCTCGTAGGGCTTCATCGACGAAGAGTTGAACCCCAACATCAACAGGTAATGTTTCAATTCCAGCCGCTTCAAACACAGCCTCAATGCTACCTCGAGTTGCCATTCCAACATCTCGCCATCCAGTCCAACCAATGGCGACTGCTCGGCAATCACCCTTCGCTGTAAGACGTGCCATCTCAGCATCGAGAATCGAGTTTGCTGCTGCATAATCGGTTTGTCCTCCGTTTCCGAAGCGTCCTGCTACCGAAGTAAACGTCGAGGCGAATCGCAAGTCACCATTCGATGCTTCAACCGCTTTCATCAGTGCGGTCCATCCATCGATCTTGACTCGAACAACCTTGTCAAATGTCTCCCATGCTTTGTCAACAACAAGTTTGGAATCTTCCAATCCAGCACCGTGGACAACGCCAGTAATCGGATTGGAGAGAGAAGCACCGAGCGATGAGAGAGCCTCAGCATCGGTTACATCGATTGAATGATAGAACGCACGATTGCCTGTCGTTTCAATCTGTGAGAGTGTTTGGTACACGTCTCTACTTCGAGTGAACTTTTGCCAGGCTTTGTTCCATTCAACCATGGTGACCTTACCTGTGGATGAAGCCTCTGTCAATCGTTCACGCAGAGACATCTTCTCCTTCATCAGATCCTCATCGCTCCAATCCAACCACTCTGCTGTTTGCTCGATGAGGACAGAACGTCCGAGGAGATGGAACGATGCTTCAGCACCTTGGCTTGCTTCAGCAACCCCCACAATGCAAGCAGCAGTTACGCCAGAACCGCCTCCGGATACAAGCCAGACATCATCGGACTTCAATGGGTCGAGTTCGCCTACGACGTCTTCTGCGAAGGCAGCAAGAAGCCATCGCCGTCCATCCCTGTCCAATCCAATTTCAACTTCTCCGGCCCGTTCGAACAATTCAATTTCGATATGTTCGGCTGCTGAGGCAGCATCAAAGATCAATTCAGGATGAACATCAAGCGCACGTGTGCGAAGGTTCGTTCGCTCAAATGCGTACGACTTGGTCACTCCAGACGCTGCACATTGAATCGAGTTGAAGCGCTCTCCGATGTTTCCGTGTCGGCCATCCATCGAGGTGACGCTCGCTACCAATCCTTGGCTCAAACCTGCAAATTGAGCATCCATTCCTTTGAGGAGTCCGAACCATCCATGGGCTGCAAGTGAAATCTGAGACGATGGAAGCGTATCTTCAGACCAACTTGCTGATGCAAGTTTCATCGGTGCGAGATGAATCATGCCTACAACGTTCATAGTCGATAGGGATGTTGTGATCGATTCGATATGTTCTGGTTTGGCTGGGTCGCCACGGTGGACGGTGCGGCCTTGCTCAGATTGGATGGACACATCCCGAATACCAACCTCGAATCCGATTCGAACAGTCGAGAGACCACGTGCCTCGAGGCGTGTACAGAGGTGCTCTGCAATGCCCCAACCATCGTCAGTGACAACAACTGTTCCATCGAGTGCGAGTGTGGATGCGATTGATTCAGCTTCCTCGACTTCGATTTGCCAGCGTCGGCAACCATCGTGTTCCGTTGAGGTGCGCTCCACTGGCATGCTTGTTTCGGCAACAGGCAAAGGTGCAGTTTCTGGCTCCGGAGTTGTTGAGCCACCTTTCATTTTGACGATGTACGCAACGAAGTGGTTCAGAGTGGGATGATCGGAAAGCAAGAAGTCTTCATCGACTGGTAGAGAAAAGATTTCACGAACATCAACCATAATTTCCGCTTGCTTAACGGTGTCAATTCCGAGCTCTCCTTCCAAATCTTGGTCCATTTCTATGAAATCTGCGGGATAGCCAGTGTGCTTGACTACCACTTCAATCAACGAGGATTCGATTCCTGCATCGCTCACCATTGGCGCACTTTGCACCTCAACTTGTGGAGCAGGTGCTGGCGCAGGTGCTTCTTCGACAGATGGAATTGAAGGAGTGCTTAAGGAAGCCTCTCCTCCTTTCATCCGAACAATGTAGCCAATCATATGTGAGAGCGTTGGATGCTCAGAGAGCAAGAAGTCCTCATCGACAGGGAGATTGAATAATTCACGGATGTCGACCATAATCTCTGCTTGCTTGACGGTGTCAATACCCAACTCTCCTTCCAAGTCCTGATCAAGTTCGATGAAATCGGCGGGATAGCCGGTGTGCTTGACAACAACGTCAATCACCTGTTGCGTCATTGCTTCATCCGAAACTGGAATTGCTTCAACTGTTGCAGCGGGCTTCGGTGCTTCGACGACTGCTTCTGGCGCAGGTGCTGCTGCTTCAACTACAGGTGCAGAAGTGGGTGCTGAAATCTCTCCACCCTGCATGCGCTGAATGTATCCAATCATGTGGTTCAACGTAGGATGTTCTGCAAGAACGAAGGTTTCGTCCACTGGCAAGTTGAAGTGTTGACGAATATCGACCATGATTTCTGCTTGCTTGACCGTATCAATGCCAAGTTCGCCTTCAAGATCTTGATCGAGTTCAACAAAATCAGCAGGGTAACCCGTGTGCTTGACGACCACATCGATCACCGTTTGAACCATATCTCCGCTACCTGCTGCGGTTGTAGCCACAGGAGCAGGCGTCGGATCGACCTTGACTGATTCAGGCACAGGCGTTGAGTCTTGAACTGGTGGCTCTTCAACAGGCGATACTTCTGTTGGAAGGCCTTCAAATGGTGCGGTTATGTTGTAGACCTCGCCTTGAATGCCGCCGTGAAGATTGTTGTCACCATCAACGTAAGCTACGAGTTTGTTGTCAAGAAGGCGAAGTTGAATATCATCGGTTCCTGCAAGGCCACGACACCATGCCAACAATCGCTTTCCATCGATACGCTCGCCTTGAATAGGCCAAGCCCGAACAAAGGACAGGCCGATTTGCGAACCAAATCCTGCAGCAAAACGCAAACCGTACTGGATGTTTGGATATTCACCACCCTTCGAAAGGTGGAGGTTCCCAAGCTCCTCATCAACGACCTTGTGATTTGCAATCGGAGGAATCCGCTTGGTCAGCAGGCCATAGAACATGCTTGCATCTTCAATTCCAACACCCATTGGGTGGCCTGTGAATCCTTTGGTATTGGCGATGACCATGGAATCGGTGCTCTCTCCAAAGGTCTGCCGAAGTGCTTTCACCTCGCTTTGAGCGCTCCCTCCACGAGCAGGCGTGTAGGTCTCGTGCGAGTAGAAGACCGTGTTCTTGGCAATTACGTGACGGTCCAATCCCCATTTGTTTTCCATCTCGCCTACAAAGTTGTCAACGGTTGTTGCGACGTGCTCGACATCGAGTCTTGTTCCATGATAGGCTGAATTGGCCGTGGTTGCACCAAGCAATTCTGCAATTGGTTGTACCCCACGTTCATCAGCAGAACTCTTGCGCTCAACAACGAACGATGCTGCGCCCATTCCGAGAACGAGTCCATTTCGTCGCTTGTCGAAAGGAAGCGCTGCTTCTTCGATAACATTGCTGGTCGAGGCTGCACCAGTTGAGGCGAAGCCGCTTCCAATCCATTCCCACATGTCATCTCCGGTCACATCGTCAGAGGAGAGAATAACAACGCGATCGACACGATCCGCTGCAAGCCAATCCTCTGCGATTTGGAAAGCGCCTGTTGCCGAAGCACAGGCGAGGTTGATGGTTGTGGTCGGCCCACGGATACCCGTGAATTGAGCAAATTGTGAGTGGCCCATGGTCAGGACTTGGAACAAATAGCGACGATCGAACTTGCCTTCTCCATCATCACCATCCGACTTTGCATGTTTCATGGCCATCTGGACGCCTGGGAAACACGATGCGAAGACGATACCTGTTCGGTCTCGATGCGTGCTTGGTACCTGCCAGTTTCGAATCAAGCGAAGTCCACCTTTTCCGACCTGTTCTTCAGGCGTTAATGGAATACCAGCATCTCGAAGAGCCAAGAGCCCAGATGCCATCGCAAGTTGCGTCGTTATGTCCCATGCCATGACCATCTTCGGATCGATACCAAATTCTTCGGAGAGGTCAAATGCTCCTTTGACACCAGCAAGTTGAGGAATGTCGTCGAAGCTTGTTGCTTGTTCAATGTTGACCGAGCCATCTCGGCCCTTGATGAGACGCTTGATGTTCTTGTCAAGAAGTCGTTGCTTGTATTCATCGGTGACTTCTTGGAGACAGGTTTCACCACGAACAAGACGTTCAAACACATCCTCATCGAACACCTTCTCGCCTCCGGGAAGTCCAAGGCTAATTCCAGATACGACGTATGGATCGGCTCGACGTTGCATCATTGGGTCGTGGATAGCTTGTGTTTGAGTCACTGCGGAAGACGTGCTTGTTTTCGCAAGATGAACACGAGGTGACCAACCTGCTGGAGGCTGGCTTACCCATCGCTCGATGTCCGCTGCAGTTGTTGCCGATTGGATATCGACTTCTGCATCGGTTCGTGCTTCCGAAGCAATAGCTGAGATGATGCTTTGAATGGACTGGTCTGTCAAACCGAGACCCAGGCGTAAGTTGACCATTCCTTGACAGAACATGGCGGGATAACCGCAATGTTGAGCGATGCGGTCACCAACGTAATCTGCAACCGTTGGTTCCTTCTGAACTGAGATTGAGACCGTTTGAGCAGCGGTTGGAGCACCAACACTGCCAACTCCTTTGGTTGGAAGAGGGCGGGCACGTACACGAAGTTCTTCTTCATTGGAGCGCAGAGGTAGGTCTGATGCTTGATGTGCTTCAATTGGCCCTGCTCGGAAGGCTTCACTGAAAACAGTGGATGTACCATCAATCGTCTTCGGAGGCCTTCCTGCAAGGGCTAGTGCACCAATTGCTGTGAGGAAAGAAGCAATGCCACCTTGTTTAGGATGGTTGGTCATCACGGCAAGGTGAGGATGACCCTCGAGGATTTGTGTCGCAAACATCGTCAGAGCTCGCTTGGGCCCTACTTCGACAAAGATACGTGCGCCAGCCTCGTACATCGTGTTGATTTGCGAGGTCCATTCGACGGATGAAGCCATTTGCTGAGCAAGTTTGGAGAGAATTCCTTCCTTTGCATCCGGTCCTTCATTCGGATAGAATGTTCCATCCACGTTCGCCGTAATCGGGATCTTCGGCCAGTTGATTTCAAGAGAGGACAGGAACCTTCGCAACGGTTCATTTGCAGGAGCAACAATGCTCGAGTGGAAAGCGTGGCTTGTTGCCAAGGGGACGCAATTGAATCCTTCAGCTTCGAAGGATTTGATAACGTCTTGAACGGCTTGTGTAGCACCTGCAATGACGGTCATCTTCGGAGAGTTTTTGTTGGCAGCGATGACGTACCCTTCTGCGGCATCAAGGATGCGTTCGACAGCTTCGTAGGGGGCGGTGACACTGGCCATCAAGCCCTTGTCATCAATTTCGACGGAACCCATCTCAGTTCCACGTGCAGCCGCAGCCCGTAGAGCTCCGTCCATGTTGAGAATGCCTGAAGCCATGAGCGCTGCATATTCACCAAGTGAATGTCCAGCAACCATATCCGGTTCGTGACCGTAGGCATTGAGTGCATGTTCAATGGCCAGATCTGCTGTGAGCATGGCCGGTTGTGTGTATTCTGTTTGCTTGAGTTTGTGCTCAGCAGCCTTGCGTTCCTCATCGCTCAAACCACTACGAAGCACAAACGAAGAAAGTGTTTCACCATCAAGAACTTCGACCATCGTTGTATCTGAAGCACTCCAAACGTCTTGCACAGGCGTATAGCGCTCATGCAAATCGTGCGTCATTCCAACATATTGCGAACCTTGGCCAGGATACATATGGGCGACCTTAGCACCTTCTGGCATTGACGGCTGATCGCTTACAAGAACACCTTGAGCCTGCAAAAAGCCCCACTTTCCTGGATCGGAAAGCGACGAAATCGCCAAGGCCTTACGCTTCTCAAATTCAGCCCAAGAGGTTGCAACAAG
>JAYYFM010000042.1:0-8278 GCA_036158745.1 Thermoplasmatota archaeon | reverse complement strand
AGCAACTGGAAGCATGTCCGTTCATGGTGAAGTGAATCATTCCTCTCTCCTCAATCATGAAGATGTCAACCATTGGTGGGGTGGGGACGAAAAGATTCGGCGGACCATTTTCATGGGTGACTTCATCTATGCTTTCTCTGGTGCTGGCATCACCGTTCACAACTTGACGAGTATGGAATTGACCGATGTTGTCACCTTTGACATCGAGTACCCAACGTATGCCTACTACGATTACTAGGCAAGGCGAAAAGCCAAACCTCAATTGCTGAAAGGTAGCCATCGTATCATGCCGCAACGAGTAGGTGTCGTTGGTTGTGGCAGGTGGGGGTCGAAGCATCTCCGTTCATTGGAGAATCTTGCTGAGGAAGCGGACATCGAATGCATCGTTGCATGCGATGTGCATCCAACCGCACTCGCACAGATTGAAAACGATCGTATCTTTTTGCACGATGATCCACTTACGCTTGTCGAGCAGTTCAATCTCGATTTCGTCATCGTAGCAACACCCAATGAAACGCATTACAATCTCGGAACGATGTTTCTCAACAAAGGAGTGGATCTCTTTCTTGAGAAGCCAATTGCGACAACATTCGATGATGCTTCATCACTTGTCTCAACATCCGTTCACGAAGGCAAGACCCTCAAGAGCGGTTTCCTTCTACGATTTCATCCGTGCATCGTCGATGCAAGAACCCAAATCCGATCGGGCAAAATTGGAGCCATTCAATCCATTCGGTATTCCAAGAACGTAGAACGGCAGGGCGATGATTCATCGCATGCATTGGATACACTAGCCATCCATGGAATCGATTTGGCAGAGTTTCTTCTCGATGGGCAAACTCCCTTACGGATTTCCGAAGTTGTCGGGTCTCGAACATCCTGTGCATTGACTTTGGAATTTCCAAACCAAGTCGAGATTTGTATCGATGTTGGATGGGAAGCTGAAGCCGACGTTGCTGAATTGGAAGTAATCGGACGAAACGGTAGGATTCTTGTTCAATTGCAGCAACACGAACAATATGAAATTCTGACAGATCAATCCACAATCAAATCTGTTGAATCCAATCACACGCCCCTCGAAGCTGTTCTTCTTGACTTTCTTCAATCTGATTCAACATCCTTCGCAGCCTCAACAGGTTCCATTCTTCGAACCATCAAATGTGTTGAGCAGGCTCGTTTGCAATCAGCAGCGCAAGGATGTTCAAAGACACGAGAATTGAAGAGATGAACCCAACTGGGTCAATCATGAGCCCCGAACGTGTCATGCTCTGGCTTCTTGCCGGCGTCACCATTGCCTCTTTTGCAACTTGGTTGATTCAAGACTCTGTCTTCGATGCAACGGTCGCATTTTCGATTCTTTCCATCATCGTCGCCATTCTCTGGGGAGCAAGTCACTATGAGAAGACCATTCGATTGAGCGGAATGAAAAGCGGGGGAATCCTCAATGTCCTCACCTTTGTTGCTGTAACTGCAGGACTCACCTATTGGTGCATTTACTTCTACGACTTCCCAGTTGTCGGTTCGATTATCGGTAGCATCGGAACCAATGCCTACATTTGGTGGACCTTTGGTATGCTTGAACCGGGCACACCGTCCGCATGAGCGTGCCAAGTGTCAAAAGCCTCCGAGATAACATTGGCACGATGGCCAAGCACGGTGAGCATCCAGAACTTCCTTCTGAACTGGAAGAATTGTTGGAAGCAGACGTTCATACCATCTTTCTGAAGGCGGATTGTCCCCCCCGTGTCAAGCGTGGTACCATTGGCCAACTCAAGTTGGTTGAATTGGAGTCAACCGATGCCTGGGACAATCTCCGTTTGGAATCGCTTCAAGAGTCGTTGCGAACTGTTGTCGAAGAGAATCAACACAGGAGCGATTGTTTCCTCGAAATCGACCGAAAGGGTTGCCAAGTCCTTCAGCTCGGAGATTTGAGAGTCACCTGTGCAAGTCCGCCGTTTTCGGATGCGCGTGAAATCACTGTTGTCCGCCCTGTGGCAAAACTTTCACTCAGTGACTACAGTCTTGATCCGAAAATTATTGAGCGATTGTCCAACCATCACCGAGGTGTCTTCATCTGCGGACGCCCTGGTTCTGGAAAGACAACGCTTGCTCAGGCCATTGCTGAATATCTCGATGAGGACATCGGCGCCATGGTCAAGACAATGGAAGCTCCTCGAGATTTGCAACTTGCTGAACGGATCACACAATACGCTCCATTGGAAGGGGATTTGGAGAAAACTGCAGAAATCATCTTCCTGGTACGTCCTGATTTCGTCATCTTCGATGAAGTCCGACGTGCTCGTGACTTCGAGATCTTTGCTGATGTCCGGCTCGCAGGCGTAGGGTTGCTTGGCGTTACGCACGCAAACTCTGCCCTGGAAGCCATTCAACGGTTGATTGGAAAAGTTGAGTTGGGTCTTGTATCTCAAGTGCTGGATACTGTATTGCACGTTGAATCGGGTAAAATTCAACAGGTTCTCGAATTGAGAATGACTGTCAAGCCTCCATCAGGGATGCAGGAAGAATTGGCTCGACCGGTGATTGAGGTTGTTGAATTTCCAACAGGTAAGGTGACCCATGAGATGTTTGCCTTCGGTTCTGAACTAGCAGTTGTCCCTGTAACGGAATCGGGACAGAAGAAACCACTCCAACAATTAGCGCAGAAACAACTCATCCACACCATTCGACAGTGGGCGGGCGTTCACGTTCGTGTCCAGTTTACGAGCGATACTGCAGCAACTGTTTATGCCCCGGGCAATATGATTTCGACGCTCGTTGGTCGCGGAGGAGACAATGTTCGTGCGTTGCAAGATCAACTTGGTGGGTTACGATTAACCATTGAGTCGCTCGACGATATGCCCGATTCCGATGATGTTTCAGAACACTCAATATGGAGTGATGATCAGGATCGAAGAGCGTATCAGAGCCGAGCATATGAGCAACATGGACGCTCCAAAAAGACACGAAAAGGCCGTCGTCGTTGAGAAGGAGACTTCTTGAAGAACGGTCACGCCCGAGAGGCATGGCGCAGCAGGACGATGGTTCAGGTCGTGCTCCTGTTGTTATCGTCCGACCAACAACTTCTGTCACCAGCGGCGTGGCAGTCACTCAGAAACTCGTTGGGGCTGCTGTTGCATTCGGAGACATTCTTCGACGTACATTCGGTCCCAACGGTCTGGACAAAATGATGTACAAAACCAATGGAGAGAATGCCATTACAAACGATGGTGCGAAAATCGTTGCAGATCTACTCGTTAAGCATCCTGCAGCAAAGGCCTTCGTTCAACTCGCTGAATCACAAGAGAACGCGTGCGGCGATGGAGTCACAGGTTGCTTACTGTTTGCAAGTGAATTGATGAAGGAAGCGGGACGTTTGCTCGAACGAGGTGTCCATCCTCTCGTATTGGTCGAGGCCTACCAAGACTCGATTGTTGAAACACTCAACGTTCTTGATGATCGCTCGATGGAAGATGTGAGTGAAGATACATTGCAATCTGTTGCAAAAACAGCCATGGTCGGGAAATCCGCTGAAGCTGGCGGTGATGCGTTAGCGAAACTCCTTGTCGAATGCATGATGACAATCCAATCAAGCGGTAGACCTGTTCGAGCAGAGAACGTTCGAATGACAAAGCGAGGTCATGATTCTCTCCAAGAAACCCGATTGATCAAAGGCGTCATCATCGACAAGAAGTTTGATTCTGAACGGACGCCAAAGATCAACCAACCTTGCGGTGTCCTCGCCTTGACATGTCCACTAACAATACAGAAGACGAAGCGTGACGCTGAAATTGAGATTGAGCGGCCTGAACAAATGCTTGCGTTCTTGGATGCAGAGGAACAACTGATTGAAGAAAAAATCAATCGCCTCAAACAATCCGGTGCACAAGTCATCTTCACCTCAAAAGAAGTCGATGAACGCATCCAACATGCTTGCAACAGCGATGAAATCCTTCTTGTGGGGATGATGGAAGATAACGGAATTGAAGACATCGCCGCCGCCACAGGTGCAACACTCATCAACCACCTTGATGATGCAACAACAGAAAGTCTTGGTATGCTCCAATCAGCGAACGTCGATGTATCTGAGCGAGAGGATGGTCGTCGTACACGACTTGTGGTGGACGTTGGTCCAACATCCGGTCTTGTCACCATCGACGTTGGTGGTGGGCAAGGTGCCGCTGTCGAAGAATACATTCGAGCCATGTACGATGCTCTACGGACGTTAGAATCCGTTATCGATCAACCTGGGACAGTTCTCGGAGGAGGGTCCTTTCACATCGCTGCAGCACTCCATTTGAGAGAGCGAGCAGAATCCATCTCTGGACGTCAACGCCTAGCCATCGAAGGTTTTGCTCGGGCGTTGGAAACAATTCCAAGCACACTCGCCCTGAATGCTGGAGAGGATCAAATCGACACCTTGCTCCAGCTACGCGCTGCGCACAGAAACAATTCCGATCGTTTTGGTGTATGTAAGAATGGCCGTATTGGTGAAATCGAAGGAGTTCTGCTCTCCTCGTCCACTGTTTCCCACGCTTTACAAGCAGCTGTAGAGACCGCTTGTGGCCTTCTTCGAGTTGACCAAGTCATCTCTTCGCGTGGCGATTGAGGAAATGACCTCATCACATGCTTGATAACAAAGACATACAAGAGGTCGATAACGGGTGCAACCATGGACTCGGGAAAACCTCGCGCATTGCTTAGCGTATGGAACAAAACTGGAATCGTCGAATTTGCAACTTCACTGGTCAATCTTGGCTTTGAATTGATTTCAACAGGAGGAACTGCACGTAAGCTGAAAGAGGCCGGACTTGAGGTCATGAGCGTTTCCGATGTTACGCAGCATCCCGAAATCTTTGACGGTCGAGTCAAAACACTTCACCCGGCTATCCACGGACCACTCCTTGCACGACTCCAGAAAGAAGAAGACCGAGTCGGCATGGAAGAACTGCAGTACACGCCTATCGCACTTGTCGCATGCAATCTCTACCCATTTGTTTCTGCAGCAGCCGCAGACCCTCCGCTTGACAAGGATGCTTTGCTCGAAATGATCGATATCGGTGGACCAACCATGGTTCGTGCATCTGCAAAAAATCATGCAAACGTCATCATTTGTTGCAATCCGGACGACTACGATTCCATCATCGAGGATTTGGAACAATCACAAGGCAATCCTTCAGGTGTTCCTATCTCGCGAAGGCAAGCACTTGCTCTCACAGCATATCAACACACTGCATCGTACGATGTGGCCATAGCCAACACCCTTCACGGCCGATGGAACGGTGTTCCGGAGTCCTTCGATTCTGTTGCCGAACAATCATCTCGATTCCATGAAACACTGCTCGCTTCATCCATGAAGATGGAAACATTACGTTATGGAGAAAACGCACACCAAAGCGCAGCTCTCTTTGTTGATGATGATGCACATGGAACCCATTCAACGCTCGTAACTGCACACGTTGAAGGTGGTAAAGCGATGTCGTACAACAACTATTCTGATGCTGATGCTACCCTCCGATTGTGTCGTTCACTCTCAACCGATGAATGGCCAGACACGCCACATGCATGTGTCATCGTTAAACACAACAATCCCTGCGGTGTTGCCCTCGCTGCACGCCAAGTCGATGCCTACACGGATGCATTGGCAAGCGATCCAGAATCTGCTTTTGGATCGATTATTTGTTTTAATGAAATTGTCACTCTTGATACAGCCAAAGCAATGGCCGATTTGTTCATCGAAGTTCTCATCGCTCCCGGTTACACTCCCGAAGCGAAGGAATTCATCATGCAAAAAGGAAACCGCCGACTCCTTACCATCGATTCACCCAATGATCGACTTGCACCACTCGAGCGAAAACGCATCCTGAAGCAGATTGAGGGGGGGTGGATTGTTCAGACCGAAGAAGCGCCAATCATCGATTGGAAATCTGCCAAAACAGTTACGAAAAAGAGTGTAACCGATGCCGAAATCGATTCAATGAAATTCGCTGTTCGTGTCTGTGAACAGGTGAAATCAAATGCGATCGTCATGGTCCAAGGTTTGGCAACCGTTGGTATCGGCCCAGGTCAAACCAGTCGTGTCGAGGCTGTTCGGATTGCCGCTCGTCGCGCAGGCGAGCGAGCCAATGGATGTGTCTTGGCAAGCGATGCATTCTTCCCGTTCGCAGATGGCCTTGAACAAGCAGCACAAGCAGGTGCTTCCGCTATTGTTCAGCCAGGAGGTTCAATTCGAGATCAGGAAGTCATTGATGCCGCAGATCGACTCGGAATCTCCATGCTTTTTACTGGACACCGATTGTTCCGCCATTGAAGCGGCATAGGAGATTGGCGTCTCATTCATGTAGTATTGACTTGTCCAAGAACCATGAGCGACCACATCATTGCGGTTCTTCCCGGCGACGGTACGGGGAAGGAAGTAGCGGTCGAGGCTCAACGCATTTTGGATACCATCCAAGAGCACACAAATCACGGCTTTGAGCAGACCGTGATTCCATGTGGGGGGCAACACTATCTCGCAACCGGTGAGGAATGGGCTGAAGGTTCGTTTGAATTCTGTCGCGATGATGCAGATGCTATTTTTATGGGAGCTATTGGTTATCCTGGAGCACGACTGCCAAACGGTGATCTTGCGGGAGGATCTGTCATTCTCGGCATGCGCAGTGGATTGGATTTGTACGCCAACGTTCGTCCAATTCGTCTCTATGAAGGCGTTCCTCACAAGGTCCACGGTCGCTTCACCAACATTTGGGACCCAGACATGGTGAACATGGTCATTCTTCGTGAGAACACAGAAGGGCTCTATCACTCATTGCTCCACCGAAGTGCTCAACGAGCCAAGGGGCTTGAAGGATACGAACCTCCTGAAATCAGTTTCCCAGGCCTCCATGGAGAGGTTGCATACGACCCTCGACCAATTTCTTCGCATGGTTCAGAGCGACTCATCAAGATGGGGTTCGGTATTTGCAATACACGGAGCGGGGCACCAGCCGACGGAAAGTCACGTGTTTCCTGCATTGACAAGAGCAATGTGACACGTGGATGCCAGTTGTTCCGACGAACGTTTGATGATGTTGCAAGTTCGTACCCTCATGTTGAGAAGGACTACGGATACATTGACGCATTTACGCAGTGGTTAACTCGTACGCCTGAATTCTACGATGTTGTTGTTACCTCGAATATGTTTGGCGACATTGCAACCGATTTGGCCTCCGTTCTCCAAGGAGGGATGGGGATGGCTGCATCAGGAAACATCGGTGACGATCACGCTTTCTTCGAGCCTGTTCATGGGTCTGCGCCAAAGCACGCTGGGTTGAACAAAGTCAACCCGATTGCGAGCATCAATTCTGTCCAGATGATGTTGGATTGGCTCGCACGCCGATCCAACGATGAGGACTTACTGAACGTCTCAAAGATTCTTGACCAGAGTGTAGCAGAACATCTCAAGGACGGGACGTCATTGACCTATGATTTGGGCGGAACTGCATCATGTACTGATGTGGGCACTTCAATCGCTAATCGACTTGCAGCGCACTTGAAAGAACTCTAATTTGGTTATAATTGGAGTTGCACGGTTGGAACTTTCCACCCAACAAACCAAATTCCGATCAACGCAACAATGGCAATGGTTGCTTGGCCGAAACCTGGGTCGCCTAGTTTCGTTACAACATAAATGGAAAATAACGAAACAAGAGAAATGATTCCAATGATGATAATCTTTGAATGAAGAGGTAATGCTCGACCTGCTTTGTAATACTCAAGAAGTGCATCACCAAAGAGACGGTTCGTTAAGAGCCAGCGAAACATTCGCCTAGATGACCGTCCGAAACAAAACCCAGCAGCTACAAGCCACGACGTTGTGGGCCATCCGGGAACAATTGTTCCAATTGCTGCAAAAACAACGAAGATGCTGCCCAGTCCAGTCCACAGCCAACGTACAACTGGATTTTTTGAAGGTTTATGCATATCCAATATGAATTCAAGAGCCTCTTCATCTGAGAGATCTTGAAGGGCGACAGAAAGCACAGTAGCATCATTGGTCTGGCTTTCCATCACCTCACTTCCCATGTTGCCGTGCGAATTGATACTCATAAGGGATAGGGGTGAGTATTGAACAATCGGAAGGACTGAAATTGAGCAGCCACTGGGATGAAACATGGGGGAAGTCTGTTGTTGACAAAAGTCGGAACGTTTGACAATCCACTTCGTATAGCAGTCTTCTTTTCGGGCTCTGGCACTGGGATGAATGCGCTTCTGAACCATCAGAACAATGCCAAATGCATCC
>JAYYFM010000041.1:0-8298 GCA_036158745.1 Thermoplasmatota archaeon | reverse complement strand
CAGTCAGGCGTTTAGAGGCCTAAATTGAACGATTTGCGAGCACCAAGCAATCAACAAGGAGCCACCAATGAAAATGTTGAATGATATTAACTCTGAAACAAACCACACACCGACGTATGATAGTGAGATTGCCAAAGCAAGCATCGTGATGAACAACGGAGCTTTTTGCAATCGAGGATCGATGAACGAATAGACATAGTAGCCTCCTCCAAATGCTGCGAATGGGAATGCGAAAAGAGCATATGCCAAGCCTATGAGAATTCCAAACAGCATGTAGACAAATTCGAGTTGAGGCGACGTCAGCAAGATTTCGATGACAAGGAAAACTGTACAGAAATTGTGCATCATTTGATTGTGAAACCAGAACTGACGCTTGTGATGTTCCTCATCGATGTGGTTTTCAGGTAGAATGACATATCGAACAACTGTTGAGGTCAGGAACGATGCTCCCAAAGCAGTAACGAAAACGCCGGCTAGAAGTTGAGCCAAGTTTGATGGAAGATTTGTACCTGCTAGGACAAAGAATGAACCAATCGTTGCAAAAAAGAAGTACATGACGTTCAAAATCAATGTCCAACTACTGAACGTGACGAATTTTTTGATACCAAGTGGATGGATGAGAACGTCTTCTTTCTTTTCGTGCGATCGTACAATCGTGTGTCCACTCTTCATTAAGTACATGAAGGCGATAGCACGCAATCCCACCAACAAACAAGCAATGTGCCACATCGCCATCAGAACGGTAGGTGGACCTTGTGCAAGGGAGTTCCCTGTCGTAGTAAGAAGCGAAAGAACGTCCAATCTGAACAGAAGAATGAGTGAGATCGAAGCGATGAAAATCAAAACACTCATGCTTCGAACAACATCGTCCTTGGGATGGTACTGCTTGAAGAATTCCATCATCATCCAACCGTTTGTTCTCTATTCAGATTCTTTGTTTTCAATCTCATGGCTTGTTCCGAACATCGAACTCATCCACCTGGGTGACCACCAATTCCACTTGCCCATGAGGCGCATGGTTGAAGGTACAACCAAAGCTCGCACAATCGTTGCATCAAGGAAGATGGCTAAGGCCAAACCAAGACCAATCTGTTTGAGAATAACCACGGATGAAAGCCCAAACGCCATGAACACAACAACCATGATCGCTGCTGCCCCTGTGATGAGACGTCCTGTCTTCTGCAGTCCGTTCGCAACAGCTTGTGTGTTGTCACCAGTAACTTCCCACTCTTCGTGTATTCGAGACAGCATGAGAACCTCATAGTCCATCGATAGCCCAAAGACGATGCAGAAGATGATGACTGGATTTGTCGTTTCAATCGGTTGGGCCGTGAAATTGAGCAAACTTTCCCCGTAACCCCATTGGAACACGAAGACAAGCATACCGAATGTCGCTGAAATCGATAGAATGTTCATGATAATGGCTTTGATAGGAATGATAACACTTCGAACCTGAATGAAAATAAGGACGACTGTTGAGATGAAGATGAATGCTAAGGCAATTGGGAGATTTTCAACAATTGCATCTTGGACGTCAAGTGAATAGGCGGCGAAACCAGCAACCAGGAATTGGGCATCATCACCAGCATTGATGTCGTTGATCAATTCGTCTCTGTCTTCTCGAAGGTCAGCAACATAACTTCGACCATCTGAGCCTGTAATTGGTCCATCAAGTGAGAGGACAATGTAAGTGATATTGTTTGAGACCATCTGTGCTCGAAGATATGCTCTCGTCGTTTTGTTGTTCTCATCGAGTTCCGCTTCAGGTGTTGTCCAAAAATCAACCACGGATTGTTCATCGTATCCAATCAAATGATGGAATGTATATCCAAACCCGCCAATGACACGTTCATCTTCGATCTGAGACGAAATCCATTGATGTGTTGCCCGAATGTTTTCTTCAGCAAGAGGATCTTCTCCATCAAAATCCAAGACGACCATTACAGAATTGACGGCTTTTTCAGGCCATTTCTCATCCATATGTTCGAAACCGACGCGGGTTTCATCGTCCGGAGGTAAAGCATCACGAGATGCGATTGAAAAGTCAGCGTAAAGGAACGGTAGTCCAGCGCCCAACAGTATGACCAATGTTGGAATAAGTACAGCCCAAGGTTTGTCCATGACAGTTGTTGCAATCTTTGCCCAAATACCGGTACCATCATCGTTTTCAGTACTAAATGAATAAGGGATTTTACCGAAAAAGACTCGATGACCGAGTATCGCCATCAAGGCGGGGAGAACGATGACCGAGAAAATCATGGCAACCGTTACTGCTAGCGTACCTCCGATTCCAAGACTAGGCAATCCAGTATTCTCAAAGAACAGCATGCCCATAAGTCCGATAGCAACGGTAATGCCGCTGAAGAACACTGCTTTTCCAGCAGTGGCTACGGTCATAGCCGTTGATGTCCGAATGTCTCGACCTCGGTTCAATTCCTCCCGGAATCGATTGACAAGGAACAAGGAATAATCGACAGAGACACCAATTCCAATCAACGTGATGATGTTGAGTGCGTACACTGTGACATCCATTGTATTGGACAACCAAATGGTCATTCCAACAGCGGAAAGAACCGTCAATACAGCGACGCCGAACGGAAGCAGTGCTGAGATGATGGTTCCAAAAACAATCCCGAGAATGAGGACTGTTAGTGGTCCAGAAATCAACTCGGCCTTGACAAGGTCGTCTTGAATGCGAGTGTCAAATGTGACATCAATTGCAATTTCACCGGTACGCCATGATTCGAAATCGTCATCCATTTCGATGGATTCTTTGTTGTCTGCGAAAAGTTGCTTAGCTTCCGTACGGTCCTGATTTATGGAAACTCTGTTCTTTGCCCAGAAACCATCCTCCCCTTGGTAGACGTACTCATCACGTTCATCTCCTTCAAACTCCCAGGAATACTGAATGGTGACATCGTCCATGGTGGAAAATTTCGATAATGCATCTTCAACGGCTGAACGCCAAGTCTCTGATGAATCGTCGAGCGATTCGTGATGTACGAGCAGGATGAAACTCTGTGAACCCTCATCTTCGGAGGTGAAAGCACTATCACGAAGTGTTCCAGCTTCAATGGACTCGAGATCTCCTTCGCCCCACGATTCTGCCCAATCCGCACCCATTCCGATGAGCGAGGCCATCCCTAGACAGGCGATGAGCCCGACAGCTAGGACAATCTTGCGACGGTCGTAGGTGAGTTCGCCAAGTTTGTAGAAAAGACGGTCCTCTAACAGTTTAGGATCTGTCACAGATTCCATGCTTTTACCGAAGGAAATCGGTTTATCAACTCATGTATTGGATGTCCCTTACTTTCCGCCAGTGGCTCGGCTTGTTGGACCAGGCAGAGGGAGAGATTCAGCACGGTTTTGCACCTTCTTGATGATGAAATGCTCCTCACCATCGTTGTCCGTCGGTTCTGTCGAAGCATCGACTTCCATTCCAAAGTCCAGCAATGAGGTTTGATCTTGAGGCAAGCCCATCTCATCGTTTTCTTCGAACAATTCTGCATCGACAGCATGTGCATACGCCACCTCATCAAGTGCCTCAACGGCGATGAACATTTGGCGTGGAAGTCCACCGCTTAGAGGGACGACGTGAACCATTTCGGCGGGAAGACGACCATCGAAATTTGAGTAATACGCCATTGAGTCATCCTGCATGACGAAATCAATCTGATACCAACGATCATCGTTCTGCTTCGGACGCAATCGAATGTGGACCATCAACCCAACCTCTTCAGCATCATCGACAATTCCTGCTTGTTCAATCATCGATTCAAAAACTGGTCCAAGGAAGGTTTTTCCTTCATTTTTCAATTCCTTAGCATGACGACCGTATGTGTAAAGAATACGGTTTTCAGCAAAGTCTTGGCGGCAAACAATAACAGTGGTATCGGCGTCTTCTCTCATGCAAGTGTAAAGGGAAGTCGAGGGTACTTAATCATAGTCAAATTGTGAGAATTCACTCACTCAATACAAGCGTTCATGAATGAAATCTCTCAGCACAATATATGGAGCAAGCGATTCTCGGAGGTGGCTGTTTTTGGTGCGTTGAAGGTGCTTACAAACGAATCAAAGGTATTCAATCCGCCTTACCCGGTTACGCGGGCGGACCTCGTCCCAACCCTACCTACGAAGAGGTCTGTAGTGGTATGACCGGTCATGCTGAAATCGTCATTATTGATTACGATCCGGAAATCATCCCATTCGAAACCATTCTTGAAGTGTTCTTCACCGTTCACGACCCGACACAACTCAATCGGCAAGGCAACGATGTAGGAACACAATACAGGAGCTGTATCATGCCTACAAATGAACAACAGAAAGAAACAGCCTTGACAGCCATAGAGACCTTTGCATCCATGTTTGACAAACCGATTGTAACAACCATCGAGGAGGCAAAGAACCTGACAATCGCAGAAGCCTATCACCATGATTACTACGCCAGAAATCCGAATCAAGGATACTGTGCCATGGTGGTTGGTCCAAAACTGGTCAAAGTACGAAAGAAGTTGGCCCATTTGTATCAGTGAGCGTCAGGTGACGCCTGCGCGAAGTTGAAAGAGTGATTTCCTGTCGAGGAATCATGGTCAATGGAATCTTTCAACCACCTACACCGCACAACGAACCCGTAAAAGGATACGTTCGAGGGTCACCAGAACGTGCAGAACTGGAGGCAGAACTTGCACGCCAAATGACAGAAGTTTTGGAAATTCCGTGCATCATCAACGGAGAGGAGGTCTGGACCAACAACGTTGTTGAACAAGTGATGCCACACAACCACGGTCACGTCCTTGCACGGGTCCACCTCGCTGGTGAAAAAGAAGTCAAGGATGCCATACAAGCATCCCTCGATGCTCACAAAGCATGGTCCACCATGCCATGGGAAGCCCGTGGTGCTATTTTCCTCAAGGCAGCCACCATGCTTGCAGGCAGTCGTCGTCAAGAGATTAACGCTTCAACCATGTTGAATCAATCCAAGACCTGTCACCAAGCAGAAATCGATTCCGCTTGTGAACTCATTGATTTTTGGCGCTTCAACGTTGACTACGCTCGACAGATCTACGAAGACCTACAACCACCGATTAGCCCTGAAGGTGTATGGAACCAGAGCGAAATTCGACCTTTGGAAGGTTTCGTTTTTTCGGTAACTCCGTTCAACTTCACCAGTATTGCAGGAAACCTCCCCTCTTGCGCAGCCATCATGGGCAACACCGGTGTTTGGAAGCCAAGCCGCAACTCCTATGTCTCAAATTATAGAATTATGAAGCTCATGATGGATGCTGGCTTGCCTGCTGGTGTCATCAATTTCATACCAGGTCGTGCATCGGTTGTTGGTGACATTTGTTTGTCCCATCCGGACCTTGCTGGCATACACTTTACTGGCTCAACAGCTGTCTTCAGGAAGTTGTGGCGAGACGTTGCCAACAATTTGGAAAATCTTCGAAGTTACCCACGAATTGTTGGTGAAACAGGCGGTAAGGACTTCATTGTCGCTCATCCAATTTGCGACGAAGAGGCCCTCATCGTAGCCCTACTGCGAGGAGCATTCGAGTTCCAAGGACAGAAGTGTTCTGCTGCAAGTCGTGCCTACATCCCTGAATCCGTCTGGTCTCGAATCGAAGCAAGATATGTCGAGGAGGTTGGAAAGATTACGATGGGAGATGTTGCAGATTTCAGCAACTTCATTGGTGCAGTCATCGACAAGAAGTCCTTCGACAACATCACGGGATACATTGACCGTGCTCACGCAGATTCTGATTGTTCAATCGTAACAGGTGGCTCCTACGATGGATCAAAGGGCTATTTTGTCGAACCAACAACCATTGTTTGCTCGGACCCAATGTACGAATCCATGCAAGAGGAAATCTTTGGCCCAGTTCTCTCCATCCACGTGTATGAGGATTCCAAGTTTGATGAGATTCTCGGCATTTGTGATTCGACATCGGAATATGCGCTGACAGGTTCGATTTTTGCGACCAATCGTGAAGACATTGAAACTGCGAAGGATGCTCTTCGTTTCAGTGCTGGAAACTTCTACATCAATGACAAGCCAACCGGAGCAGTTGTCGGCCAACAACCATTTGGTGGAGCGCGTGGAAGCGGTACAAACGACAAGGCGGGAAGCCCACTCAACTTGCTTCGATGGGTTTCACCACGTTCCATCAAGGAGACGTTTACGCCTCCGAGAAGTTGGGGCTATGGCTTCCTTGAGTGATGTGGCCATCGACCCTTCGCTTCCAGTGCATTTTGCACCTTTGGCGTCAATAGTTCTCCACGACGATTCTTTGCGATGAGAGAAAGCAAATACCATCCAATTGAGAGAATCGGGGTTGCTATGAGAAGTGTAAGAGAAAACCATACGACGAGGTTTCCATCTGTTGCAAACCACGACCAAGTTCCAGTTCCAATCATCGTGATGACCAAAAAGAGGCGAGAAGCTTCACTCGGCGTCGACATGCCACGATGATCGATTCGAGGAGCGAACAGTTTGTTCACGAGGCTCATGGCTGTACCAATGCAATCTCCTTCTTGAAGAACTGTTTCGATGTTAGCGAACGCTTATTGGTTGCGACGATGAGGGTCGACCCCGCAATGATGAGTGCTCGAAGCCGACTGCTGTTTCCGTGAAGACTGATGGGCGAACTGAGCGGGACTCTTTCCCTATTGTTCATGTAGGTCCAGTTTCGTTGGTACCCTATGCAGGGGACGATTGCTTCGTCGACGTCGCATCTGCAGAGCGAATCAAGATGGTCAAGTGTCGGCCGAATGCTTGGTATTGTCATCCTTCTTTGGGTGCTTGCGCAATTCGTTGTGTTGATTGCAGCAGGATTTCTTGATGGCGACCTCGATGGAGATTTTGGACCAGTTGATGGGCTATTGATCATTGCTGGTTCGCTTTGTTCCGCACCGTTGGTCATTCTGTTGCTGTACATGCGCAGACCGAAACTTGAGCATCTCATCATTGCCGAACCAAGGGCTGATGGGCGGCAGGTTCACTCCTTATCGAACTCAAAAATCCTACAAACACCCATACCCACACACATTCGACAGTTCATTGTACGTTCACGTCATCCGCTACGAGTACCACTCGCAAAGCATCTTTGGATGCTATTTTTGGGAGGTGTCATCATCTCATCGATTGCCTTCGCACCGTTGCTACTTGACTCCAGCAACATTGGATTCATCCTGCTCGCGCTGTTCGTTGCTATTCCTGCATGGTTGGTGGGTTTCTCGACGCCTGTCTTCGCTTGGTGGAGCTACTCATCCTCACGATTCCACCTCACAACAACTCGCCAGCAAGGAGAAGCGATGTTGATTGCAGGAATGCTCTCAACCTTCCCAGCCATCGTGATTAATTCGTTCATCACACCAGGTGCTGTCCTCTTGCTCACAGGTGGTCAAGCATCCGCAACACTGGTCGAGAACATTACAGTCATCGTATCTGCCCCCGTTGGGGAAGAACTCTGCAAGGCACTCGCAGTCTTTTCGCTTGCAGGATTGATCGATTCCAAGAAACGTGGGTTCCAAGTTGGATTTACAGTTGGTTTAGGTTTTGCATTGCTCGAGAATCTTCAGTACATTCTGTTCAGCCTCTTCGCTGGCGAGGTGATGGCCTTCTCCTACGGACTCACAACCGTTGTTCGAGGCATAGGATCGATTCCAGGACATGCGATGTGGACCGCATGCAGTGGATACGCCATTGGACACATGCTCGAGAAGCGAAAACAACCACATCGAATTCCAGATGTGAAACAATGGAATCTTGTGAATCCACTTAATCCCTCAGCATCTCGTTTTGAACCGTCGCTCACCTCCCATCCATCGTTCTTTTCGAAATCATCGAATCTACAACTTCCAACCTCATTGCCCGTTATGCTCGGCATCGCTATGTTTGGCCACGCTTTCTGGAACGGCAGTTCTGTCCTCATGTCGTACATGTCTGGTAATCTCGATCCGGTTGTCGGATTGATTGCTGAATTGACATGGATTGTTGTACTCATCGCTTTACTGTGGACCTTCGGACGCTTTGTTCTTGCAGCAGCGATGGAAGACGATGTTTGACCTCGAAACCGTGGGCTGTTGAGGCAAAGCCAACGCAAAGAACAAAACCAATCACTTGGGCTCGCGGATGAGGGCTTCGTATGGATTTTACCTCAGGTGGTCTCGTTTCAGGGAACATTGTCGTCACGACAATGCTCATTTTAGCCCTCGTAGCCGCATCACTACGAGCACGTATTCTCGATGGACAGGGCATTTTCGCTGCAGCACTGCTCGGGTTCTTTGTTGGTTGTCTTG
>JAYYFM010000040.1:0-8305 GCA_036158745.1 Thermoplasmatota archaeon | reverse complement strand
AGATACATCTCGTAAGGACGAACGCTGTATCCTTGGCTGAAGTTGAGGGTGAACAACATCTCGGAAAGCATGGCGTCCTCGGTGTTCTCAAGGTAAGGGCTTCCCGAAGCATCCAAGACGAACGCACTGTTGTTTTCATCCCAAATTCCGAAACCAAATGGAACGCTGACCTCATTGTTCGAGGCTATTGGCAGTCCTTTGGAGTAAACGGTACGGGTTGCGATGCCATTCAATCCCGTGAGTTCGAGAACAGCAGTATCGTCGCCATTGCCCATGTTGCGAATCCACATTCCGATGGTTTCCTCGTCACCAGGAGCAAGGATCAATTCACCAGTGCGTCCATCGAGACCTCCTTCTTCGAGACGGACGTCCATGGCGTAATCTCTGGTGGTGAGGAACGCCGTGAAGCGCAATTCGCGTTGGTTGTCTGGAATGCCATCACCATCATCGTCGATAGTGTTTGAATCTCCTTTGTTGGTAATGCGAACGGTAAATGTCGAGTATTCATCGCTGTCTGTTACTGTTGCAACGAAGAACAAGTCCTTCGTGGTTCGAGCATCGACTGAAATTTCTGTGAATCGATTACCTGCCTCATCCTCAAAGAAATAGGCCCAGGATGGCGATGCTGTTTGTTGGATGACACTGAGCCGGAAACTGTCCTCAACGTTACCAGTGTTCTCAACAGCAAAGGGGAACTTGACCTCGTTTCCGTTCTTACCCGTCTGTGTGAGGGCGACTGAATCAGCCTCAAAGTCGTGAACAGCTGCAACAGAAACAGAGAGAGTTACCTCATCGTATGGCTCTCCACCACTCGTAGGGGCGACGGCAAGATCGATGTTCACAACTTCTGTTGCTAGCGCATCATCTGGCAACGTTACCGTGACATCAACAGTCTCTTTTCGGTTCGGAGTGTGCTTTGAGTCGAGTGTGACAAGGGTTTCTTCCAATTCCACAGTCCAGCCACTTGGTAGCGCAGATGGTGAAATTCGGAACGAGTCAACACCGTTTCCTGTGTTTTCGACTGTCACCGAGGTTGTCGCTGATGTTCCAGGCTCAATGTTGTTCAATTGCGAGGAAATCATCGAAATGGTTGCACCAAACGACTGGCCAACTGTAATGGTCAATTCAGCATCGCACTTCACTTGTGTTCCATCTTTTCCTTGGATGTAGACGGTCTGCTCCTCGCCTGCGTTCACGGAATCATCAGGGCTTACTTTCAGACTGAACGCCTTTGTTCCCGAACCACTGTACGGCAGAAGGCCGCTCGATCCACCGACAAACGAAACCCACGCTTCTTTTGGCCCGGCCGCATCAGCACGAATCGTCCAGTCGGAGTTGCCGTCGTTGGTGAATGTCGCTGTTAACGTGTCCTCGCCATCGGGTTCCACGTTGATCGATGTTTTCGAGAGAGAAAGGCTGCATTCCTTGAGAATCGGGACCGTGATATCGAATGTTTGGGTATCGCTCGTGTTGCCCGATGGGTCTTGCGATACGGTTCCTGTGATTTCCCAGCAGTACTTGTCGGCCTCTTGTTCGTTGGTGACTTCAAGCGATACAGTCACTTCTGTCGATTCCTCAGCATCCAGCGTCACGGATGAATCTGAGAGTTGTGGTGACAACGTACCTGGGTCTGAACATCCTGAGGCAGAGTTGTCCTCGTCCAATGCAAGGTTGACAGTCGCTTGTTGTTGGCCTGTATTCTCAACGACGAGTGTCCACTCAGTTGTTTCTTCTCCACCCCACGTTCTGCTTGAAGTAACCATGGACAAATCGACGCCAAACAAGGCGTTACCTGATCCATCTCCTGCAGTGCTGGTGACCGTGGCCGTCTCGGTTGCTGGCTGGCCTGGAGGGTCTGGAGGTGCTGGTGAGTCCTGCGCATTTGCAGTGACGGTCGTCTCGCAAGAACCCTCAGCGTTCTGGGCCAGTGTCACGTTCATTGTCGCTTCTTCGTAGGACCCCGCTTCGATAGCATTAGGGATTTGCGTGATGGTTGAACTGTACGCACTGCAATCCTGTTCTTGTCCTTGCGCAGTACTCAGTTGAACCGTAACGGGATTTGAGCCGGAATTGTAAACCCGAACCGTGTACTCTCCTGCCTCACCAGGATTGATGGTCTGAGCCGTTGGTGAGACCGTTACTTGGATGCTAGCATCCCGTGCTCCATCAGCTGAAGCGATTGGAGCGACGAGTGGCAGCATGGAGAAGACCATCAAAGAAATCAAGAATACTGCGAGTCGCTTCTCTTGATTCAACGTCTTCATTCTGAACCCTCCTATTCATCGGGAGGTGTTGACCTATCAAAAGGATGTCCTTTGTTGTTCACGAATCAAGCCATAACAAACTGTTCAGCAGAAGCCCCACAGTTGGAACATTTCTCTACCGATTGGCACGTCGGAGCATCGGCATGATATCGGGCACCACAAACGGGACAACCACGCATTGGGCCAAGGATTGGGCTACGGCAGGACCAACATGTTGCTGCTTGTTGTTGCTGGACTGGAGAGGCCATCGGCGGGACGATCTCTTGCTTCGCAGGTGCACTCTTGCCACGGAAGATCAAAAGAACGGCAAGGAAACCGACAACGAGTGCAACACTGGCCCCGATAAACAGAACTGTGTTGCTTCCAGCATCCGTTCCTTCGAACGATGCAGTCACGTCAATGTTAACCGAGGATGTTGACGAATTCACGGCTTGAACGCCATCCAACGTAAACGTCAGTTGTTGTGTTCCTGTACTTGTCCCGGAAAGTTGTATGGTGAATTGTTGAGAATCGCCAGCAACGGCATTGACGATGTCTTCACCGACAATCACCGCATTGAGGCCTTTCGATGCATCGAGCGCCAACTGGTGAGAGAGAGCGGTATTCCCGGTATTGATAACACGAACTTGGATGGTTCCTGAACCAGTTTCATCAAGCGATGAAAGGCCTGTAACTTCCCATTCCACGCTTCGTTGCTCAGCAACAAGCATGCTCGTTCCTTCTGTAAGCGAAACATCGCCATCCGAGAGTGTGAACGAGAACGTAGGTTGTGAGGCTACCTCCAACGAGAGTGGGAGTATAATCGAACATATGACTGGAACGACGTTTTCATTGGTAACGACTCCAACATCGAGGCACTCCCCAAAGATTCCTTGTGAGAGCGATGTCGATATATCAGGGCTCCATGGAACATCCGCTTCGTTCACCAAGAGCCATGTGAACGTCATCTCTTGTCCCGCAGGGTGAGATCCGGGTCCAAACGGATGATCGAAGGTACGGCCATCTTCAAATTGAAGCTCGGAAAAGGTCAGAGACGGTTGTGGAAGTTCAAGGACATTGATTTCACCAAGCCATGTGAACCGTTGAACGCCAACATCGAGGTTGAGTTGGATGTCACCAGAGAGTGCATTTCCGTTGCCTTGGATGGAAATCAGGATGTTCTTCGATTGTTCCGTCCAATCCATTTCAATCGGTTGAAGCGATGTCTGTGATGACCATCCCGTTGGTAGGGAAAGCGTCGGTACAAGCGTCATGTCCACGTTGCCTCTGTTTTCAATGGTAAAGAGGAGGTTCAGCAATGCATCTGGACGAGGCGTACCGATGCTTGATTCAAGCAGCAATTCAACTTCCCGCACCTCCATCACTTCGATTGGGATGTCGATTTCCCACGTTTGCGATGGTTCCGTTTGCGAGATTGCAGTCAATGTGACGATTCGTTGTGCACCTGCTGCTGTCGATACTTGCGGCGGAACAAACTGCATACTTACGTCCATTTGTCCATTCTTTGCAATCAATCCGGTTGAACCGGAAGTTGCACCAGGATCGTTGCTCAAGTCCGAGAATCCAGCACTCCAACCCGAGGGTGCTTGAAGGAACAAATCGTATCCAATCTCTGTATTTCCATCGTTGTACACGCGAATTGTGAGATTGGTTGGGTCGACCGGATGAACGGGTACGATCGAGTAATCGTATTCGATTCGAAACTCGGGTATGTTGAGAACATCGAGGTAAAGTGAGAGAGGATATGAGATGCCGTTGTCAACATCGAGGCCAACCACATCAATACGATAGAGGCCTGGTTCAGGTGCTTCGGGATAGACGATTGTCAAAGAAACATCTGCCATACCTTTGCCTTGAAGCGAGAAGTTCGAGGCGGTCATACCAAGATACCATGGCACTTCGACCCCACTCGAATCAAGGTAAACGCCAAGCGCATCGATGGAAGCATTGGTCTCAAGCAGAGCCGTATTCTCTAAGGTCAAATTCCAACTCGTTGTGGTTTGCGTTGCATATTGCACTTGACGTTCTTCAACATCCGCTGTCACTTTGACACCGGGGGCGGTCACATCAACAATACGCGTCAATACGTTGTTGTTCTCTTGAATTTCATCAATGGCATCGTCAGGATCAATCATCAGTTCGAGCGTGGCCGCTCCAGATTGTTGAGGCGTCCAGTACCATGTCGATTGTCGACTTGCTCCGGGATTGATATCGAGCGTCTTTCGGTCGAGTTCGACACCGTTTACATTGAAGGCAAGATCAACAGATTCTGCCTTGATGTTTCCTGCATTGATTACGTTTGTCGTCAACCGTACCTGATCACCAACTTGAGGAATCGTGACGTTGAGTTGCATCGAATCAGGGACAACTTGCGGATCTGGACGAAGATCGTTCACACCCTGTCCCGAGACGGCGATAGCGAAGGCTTGTGGGCCACTGCCTGCGTGATACGCATCTTTAACCCGAACCGTCCATATGCCTTTCATTGCCATATCGATGAGTACGACCTCAAGATTGTTGAGATTGTCTTTGGTCCCCCCTGTTGTTGAACGCCCGTTGGCGAAATCGTTTCCGAGATAGATGGTGCCATCGGGAGACTCAACCTCGAGATCAAGGTCGTTCACCAGAGCCTTGCTCGCGAAACGACTTCCTCGATAATCCGACCAAGCAAGGACTGTTTTCAGCTGTGAATTCGCATAGGTGACATTGAAGACATAGGATTTCGATGTTCCAGAACTGGTCAGAACAGACCGGTCATCGACCCAGATACCTCTTCCTTGCGAGGGTGCGAGTGTCTCCTTGAGATTGACCCGGCCCCATCCCTCGTTATTGTTTGGAATGTCTCGAGAGTTGATGTCTTGTGCTCCAAGAACAAGAAGTGCTTTGACCAAAGCGCCTTGAGGCGAAGGTCGCTGAGCGATTTCAATCAGATATTCTCGAATGAGTGTCGCAGCACCTGCAGCGTTTGGAGTCGCCATCGACGTCCCAGTGTACTCGAGATACCATGTCGATTGCCAACTTGAGCTACCAATGTCTTGTGCCTCTTGTGCTCGACACGAACGCACGTAACCACCAGGAGCGATGATGTCTGGTTTGATACGTCCATCATCGGTAGGTCCACGGGATGAGCCTGACATAAGATTGTCAGGCGCACCACTGTATCGAGCCTGATGATTTCCAACTGTTACGACGTTCTTTGCAGTTGAAGGCGAGCCAACCGTTCCTGGGTTTGGTCCGTCGTTACCAGCAGCGAAAAGAATGGTCAATCCCTCCTGCCCATTGCTGACCTTATCGTAGTTGAACGAACGATCATCGACGGCCTCAGCCTCTGAGGTGTACTCACCTTGTGTTGAAGTCGCTGAGGAACCCCAAGAATTGGTGTGAATTCGCGCACCTGCATTGTACGCTGTGTTGAGGAGATAATTCAGGGAAGGTGAAACAAAGTTCCCAGTGTTGTCGTTCTCCATGGCTTGAAAATACAATTCTGCATCTGGTGCAACACCTGCATAACCACCCTTGCTTCCATCACCGAGAACCGTGCATGCAACGTGGGTACCGTGACCAGAGTGTTTGTCTGCTGTTGAACCATCGCCAATCACATCATAATTCCCAACAACTCGAGTTCCGAAATCTCCGTGATCTTCGTCAAGTCCTGAATCTGCAACAGCAACGATTTGCCCCGAACCATCGAGGTCGGTTGTGAAGTAAGAACGCATGGTGTTGATTTTCATGTGGTTTTTCGATTGGTCGTTGTCAAAGTCCATTTGAGGTTCGAACCGAAGCCACATAACCGATGGTTGGCGGACGACATCGAGCAACGAATCGCTGGAAAATAGGCCACGATACTGGCCTTGATCGAGATGTTCAACATCATCAAGAGCAAGTCCAGCAACTTGAGACAGGTCTTGTTTGATGGTGTTCCCATCGGCATCTGCAATGGAGAGAACGTCAAGTTGATGTTCATCCCACCAACCTTCCAATCGAACCTCTTCGCCTTTCAGCATGCGTTCTCCATCCTCAAACAGGAGGGTATCAAGAAGCGAATCGTCAAGGAACATCGCTAGTGGAACATCCCATTGAGTGACGACGCTTTGAACCGACTGTGCCGCTGCCATAGCGGATGATGTTCCTTGAACCATCAGCCCAGATGGGCTGATGAATTCACGAACTTCCAAACCGGGAATTTCTGAGAGATCGTGACGAACATCGACCATGTGTCGGTCGTTATCGATAAGGAGCAGTTGAACGTCCATTCTTGGTTCGAGTGCTTCGCTGGAGATTGGGCGATGAAGTTCTAAGCCATTGCTTGAGAAGGTTCCAATGCGTGAGTCTGCGACAATCAAACGATCTTCCTCAACATCGGATGATGCATAGGTTCCGACAAAATCCGAGTAAGCATCGGTTCGTATGGAAAAGAATTCGACATCTCGCTCATCCTCGAGGCGTTGTGGTTCGTCAGCCTCGGGGCCGACCATCGAGGACCATGGACTCATCAAGAGGATGATGAGAATTCCAAGGGCTAGATGGATTCGATGCTGCATTGCTTTTACCTCGCTTCGATGACGCATTTATCGCTATGGGTCAATTGTTTGAACAAACCACCATCAGAACAGTCGAGTAGTTGTCTCGACTTGATCAACAAAGATTTCGGATGCATAGGTACCAACAACATGGTTCACTTCCATGAAGTTCTGTGTGTTGTCAAACATCGTGTAACGTACAGAAACCCGAAGCGTATATTCATCCCAAACGGTGTACCCAAGGACCATCATCTCAAGATCATCTCCCGCAAGTGACGAATGCGCTTTGACCGAATCAACCTCCACGCGCATGGATTGAATCATTAGACCCTCAGAATCGAGGAATTCAACCTCGACCACAACATCGCGAATCTCTCGACTTCCATCGTTTTGCAGTTCGGCCATAACCAAATGGCCTCCGCGTTGCATGTAGACCGTGTGAATCTCAACATCGTCACGAGGAATCATCCAGTACCAACCGCTTGCAATCAATCCAACCATGAGCATGAGAATCAATCCAGCGATGGCAACGCGTACCGGGTTGATGTCACGGATACGTTCCTTGACAAACAAAGCCATCTCCTGTGCTTGTCGATAGGCTTCGGCTTGTTCAGGGTCGTTCAGATCAAGACCCATGGCGGCTGCTTCGCGGCGTTGTGTCGACTCCAGCAACCCCAATGGCTTCGCAGCGACGATGTCGTCTTCATGAACAATCATTTCCTCATCCATATTCTCACCCAAAAATCATCGCAAAGAGCGAGGCAACACCCGATGTAAACGGTTCTACGACCATGATGTGACGTGTTTCGACAGAGCCGCCAGTGAGCGTACTCACCACTGAAAGGTCGGTAACAACACCATTCACGCCCATTGACGTGGAGGTTGGAAGGATACCTGTGAATTGCGCATCGAGTAACACACCGCGACCGTCGACTTCGAGGTCGCCGAAAATCGGTGCATAGACGCCCGGCTCGAGATGGACCTCGGCGCTTGAGACAAGACGGCCAGTCGTAATGTCATCAAGGATGATGACAGGATAACCAAATGGGCGATGAATGGTAATGGTTGCTCCTTTCAGATCCTCCCCGATGATTTCGAAACGGTCCAAGAAGGCACCAGGTGCACCAGGAACGTTGGATTGACGCATGTACAATTCTTCAACGCCTTGATCGGACGATACAATGCGCACACCCCAATCTTCCGTGGTTTCAAGCTTGAACGTCTTAGGAAGATTCTTGGCAGACATCAGCGTGTCTCCTTTGGCATCGATGGCCCTACCCGTTGCTTCAATGTACATATCCATTCGATCCGAGTTCGAAGCATAGTCAAGCGTCATCATACCTTGGAACGACGTCTCTTCACGAATATCGTATCGAGTATCTGGGGCTGCAGTGAGCTGCATCTCGGAAGGTATGTCCCGGAAGAATGTGGTCGCCGGCCACCAGAAGCCATCAACGAATCGATGCTGTTGAATCATCATGGAGTCAACACTTGTTTCACCGACTCTGAATTGTTGAGGGA
>JAYYFM010000039.1:0-8320 GCA_036158745.1 Thermoplasmatota archaeon | reverse complement strand
GTCTTCTTCTCGCATTGTGCGCAACGCCAACGCTTGCTGCAGGCGTGAATCTACCTGCCCGACGCGTTTTGGTTCGCGACATCAAACGTTGGGACGACGGTATGAGCAGACCGCTCCCGGTTATGGAAGTGCACCAAATGCTTGGTCGAGCTGGTCGACCTCGTTACGATCCTGTTGGAGAGGCATGGGTGCTCTGCAAAGGAACGGACGGTTGGCAGGTCGCCGATGAAGTGAGTGAACGCTACTTTTTCGGTCCCATTGAAGACATATCATCCAAACTTTCTGCTGAACCAGCAATGCGTATGCATCTCTTGTCCTGCGTTGCAACGGGTGGATTGCTCCATCGAGATTCCATTGGCTCGTTCTTTGATGCTACCTTCCTTGGAACCACCATGCCGACCAACCAACTGCAAGAGCGGCTTGATTCAATGCTCGATTGGTTGGTTGAGGAACGCTTCTTACGACGCTTGGGCGTGGATGAAACCTATGAGGCTCGCCGCCAAGACAAGGTCATTGATGAAGATGAAACATGGGATGATGATGTTCCTGCGTGGGTCAATGTTGCCCAAGAATCCGGTGGAGTCACCCTCCGAGAGGAGCGTCAGGTCAAATCTGCTCCATCATCCCATGGGACGCCTTCCCTAGGGTTCGTTTCAGCCACGTCACTCAACAGCGTTGGAGGTTGGAGTGAGGCATCAGGCGAACCACCATCGATGAAATACGAAGCAACACCAATCGGTGAGCGTGTTGCTCAGTTGTATCTTGACCCACTCTCCGCCTCGATTCTCCGAACAGGGATGCGCCGTGCCGTTCGTCGGTTGGTGCGAAAAGATGGCCCTGTAAGTTCCTTTGGACTAACGCATTTGGCATGCAGCACACCTGATTTCGCCTCACTTTGGGCCAAAACTGCTGATTTAACCATCGGTTCTGATTTGCAACTCAAAGCTGCGTCTGTCGAAGATGAACTCCTCTACGAGATACCATACGAAGAACGACATCTTGGACTTGTCAAATCTGCATGGTGTCTTGAGCACTGGTTTGAAGAAGAAACCATGCGAGAAATCGAAAAGCAACTCGATGTCTCCCCTGGAGATGTTCATCACCGTGTTGATTTGATGGATTGGTTGTTGTATGCCGGTCGTGAAATATTGTTGAATGACGACGTTTTTGCTGATGAACACATGCCTGTTCTTGCTCAATTGTCCTCCGAATTGGACACACTTCGCCAACGTGTTCGGCATGGTTGCAAGTCGGATTTGTTGAACTTGGTCAAAATCCGTCACGTTGGCCGACAGCGTGCTCGTTCGCTTGCCTCTATTGGGATTCGAACACCAAAAGACGTACTGGCTATGACCCATAACGATCAACAAAAGGTCGCTTCATGGAGAGGTTGGGGTCCGAAGTTGGTTAACAACATCATGACCGAGGTCAAAAAGGTCGTTCAGCGAGAACGTGGAACTGCTCCGGTAAAGAAACGGAGCGACGATATGCCACTCGATGGCGAAGATTTGGCGTAGAGTTGATGAGGCATGTCGATGCAGGGCATCGCAATGTGGGAGACGTTTCCTTGTTGGTCTTGGACAAGCAACGAGCCATTGGAATTGAAATCCTTTGTGCAATCCTTCCAAGAGATTGTTCCCAATCAACGCTGGGTCTTTTGCCGCTCTGATGTCGCTCAAACGTCACGACAATTGTGGACTGCGACAACGGTCAGCAATCGAAACACAGAGCGAGGAACAGCACAAGCTCGAACCCTTGATGCAGAGTTCTTGCGAGTGTTAGCAGGTACCCACAACGTATCGGAAGCCTTCAAGCGGGCGGGTTTACAGAACGAATCAACATCTGGCTGGTTGCTCCATATTCCGGATCAAACAACTTCGATGAATGTAGAAACCATCAATCAAAAAGCCAACGAACTTCTCAACGGGCTTGGCCTTTCCAAAACCTCGAAATCCTTGGAAATCAATCTCGATGGAGCGAAGAACCTCGGTATTTCTTTGGATGAAACCATCGATGCAAGCCGTATTGAAGCATCCTTGATTGGTCACATCCTCCTAGCGGATGTGAGCAGTTCACAGTAAATCAAGCCGAATCCCTTCGCTTGACCCAATCATAGAACGCATGCATAATTGGACTCAGTTGTTTTCCATACTCAGAAATCGCGTATTCATGTGTCTTTGATTCTTCACTCGTCTTAGTCCGCTCAACGAGGTCAAACTCAATCAGTTCACCAAGCCGGCGAGAAACCGTCGTTGACGATGCATCAACTCGATCTTTGATCTCAGAGAAGCGCAGCGACTGGTTTTTTTGATCAAGAATCATCAAAATGTGCAACGATTTTGACTTCGTCAATTGCTCAAGAAGCGCATCAACCCGCCCATAGAGAGGATCGCAATTTGGATTGAGTTCTTTGCTCACAGTAATCATACTGCATAGGACGTTCTTAATTCAAAGGTTACAGTATTGATACCAAGAGGGAACACTAAGCAAGGCAAAGACTTCAAACACCACCCAGTCTAAGGACAATCATGGTCATCCAATCTCAGAATGCTGCGGACCACGGTCGGTCGACCAAATATCTCGACCGAACTCGAATGAATAACGCCCTTGAACGTGCAATGGACTTCGGTGCCACATACGCGGAAATTCGTCTGATGGCCGAGACAACATCATCTGTTCGACTGAAAGACGGTCAACTGGAGCATGCAATTCCAGGTCAAGAAATTGGAGCCACACTCCGCATTCTAGCTGATGGAGCATGGGGCGTTCATTCCACAACCGATATCTCCAACATTCCCAACGAAATTGAATCGACAGTCAAACTTGCACGAGCCGTTGCTGCTCGACGGCCAAGCGGTTCAAAACCGATTCAACTCGCTGAGATTCCAGTTCTTCAGGATGAGATTCACTGGCGACCAAAGAAGGACGTTCGCAACACAGACCTTCAAACAAAATTGGACATGCTGCAAAGCATTCATTCATCCGCAAACGACGATGACCGCATCATATCTGTTGCATGTGGGTGGTCCGATGAGCATCTTCACACTGAACTCCTTACGACAGAAGGCATGGATCGTACGTGGTCCTTCCAGCGTTCGATGGTCAACGGCATGGTTACAGCACGAGACGGAGGTGACCCTGTATCCTATAGAATGCGTCATGGCGGAGAAGGTGGCCTCGAATTAATCGAAGCCTGCGATCTTGGCGGTCTTGGCGAACACGCTCGGATCTCTGCACTTCGATTGCTCAAGGCAGAGCGTGCGCCGAGCGGAAAACTTCCACTCATTGCAGATCGTGACTTGACTGGTGTGTACATCCATGAAGCACTTGGTCATCCTTGTGAGGCAGACCTCGTTGCTGCTGGTGATTCATGTCTCGATGGGAAACTGGGTCAGAAAATTGGCAACGACATCGTTACTGTTGTTGATGATCCAACCATGAGGGGTGGCTATGGTGCATACCCTATCGATGACGAAGGTCTGGATGTACGTGAAAAGACACTCATCAAAAATGGCATCCTCACCGACTACCTCAACCACCGAGAAACAGCCCACCACTTCGGCATTGAACCGAACGCTGGGGCACGTGCTCAGGACGGATTGCATCACCCACTCGTTCGCATGTCAAACACGATGATCATGGGTGGCTCTTACACCGATATCGATGAACTTGCAGAAGACATCCAGTACGGTGTTTACGCATGTGGTTCACGTGGAGGACAGGTCGACACGGGCCGAGGTTCGTTCCAATTCGCAGCGCAGGAAGCCTATCTCATTGAAAATGGAGAGATTACAACACCGCTCCGTGATGTGAGTGTGAGTGGTTTGACACTGCAAATTCTCAACGATGTAGACGGATTGACCAAGGATGCCAAACTCGCAAGCCCTGGTTTCTGCGGCAAAGGACAGACCGTACCAGTTGGCGATGGTGGCCCAATCATGCGCATCCGAGAAGCCTTGGTGGGATGATTCGTGATCCCTGATGACGCTCTTGACCGATTGCTCGAAGGATGTCAGTCGATTGCAAAACAATGCGAAGCACAAGGCATTCATGAATGGGAAATCGTTGCCTCTCAAGGGTATGGACGTTCGCTTGACATTGAAGCAGGGCGTATTTCTCTTGCATCAGGAGGTGGAGAAGGAGGTTTTGGCGTCCGGGTTCTGCAAGATGGTCGCTATGGCTATGCACACCTTGTGGACCCAAGTGGAGCCGAGCACGCAGTGTCCGAAGCACTCTCCATCGCGAAAGCGAGCCCGCAAATTGAGGGATTTTCTCTACCGAATGCCATGGATGCATCACCCGTTGAAGGTATGAGCGATGATGCGATTCTCAACCTCTCTGCAGAAGATTTGTTGACACAAGGCGATGCTATCATCTCCGAAGTTGCATCGCTTGACAAGCGGGCGATGGTCATTGGTGGAGGTGTTGGTATCGGAGCAGAAGCAGGTGTTATGCTTTCAAGTGAAGGCGTTGAAGCGTCAGGCATCACCACATCGCATGGCCTTGGAGTTCAGGTCTCGATCGAGGAAAACGGGCAAATGACGAGCTCATGGGAGAGTTGTTCATCTCGAAAACTCATGGAAGGTATTCCAAGTTGCGTTCCAATGGCTGTTGAATGGGCTCAGAAGACACGAGACCCGATTTCAGTTGAAACACAACCTGTCGACACCCCTGTTTTGATGACGCCTCAAGGTATCAGTTCACTGTTTTCCAACATCATTCGTCCGTCCATTCTCGGCGAACGCATGGTGCGCAAAGAATCGTACTGGTCTGAGAAAATGAATGAGCTTGTTCTCGATCAGCACCTCTCCATGCTCGACAATCGACGATTGGAAGGTGGTTTTGCATCCTCTGCTAGAGATGGGGAAGGCGTGCCTACATCTTGCCACACCATCGTTGAGAACGGGGTTCTCAGAAAGATGATTTGGTCATCTCGCGATGCTGCAAAGAACGTCGCAGAAGGACGAATCGATGAGGCTATGACCACCGGTTCAGCATCTCGTGGAAGTCACATGTCACCGCCTACAACCGGTTGTGGAGACGTTCAATTGCTGTCATCAAACAGGCTCCAAACACGTGAGGAACTTATCGAAACCATGGATCAAGGATACATCGTACACAGTGTCATGGGAGCACACACAGCCAATCCGACGAGTGGGGATTTCTCGGTTACGACAAGCACCATCCTTCGGGTCGAAGGTGGTGAAATCAAAGGTGCACTCAAACAAGCTGGTGTATCTGGCAACTTGTTCAAAGCAATCTCAAATGGCGTTCATCTTGGCATGCCATCCTCCAACAATGGCGTTTCAAGTACGGGCAGCAACCATCTTTCTGACATCCTCTTGTCCCAAGGTATGCGCATCAATCCTGCCTGAATTGGAGAGGGGATTGTTTATCACCCCTCGTCATTCATGTTCAGTTCCATGGAGGTCATGGGAGTGTATCGTCTTCACCAATCCGCACAAAAGCCCGTCGCCTGTTCTCCGCACAGGCTCAATCAAAACAACACGCCTGGCGGAGGTGAATTGAATGAGCGATGAGGATCGTTACAACGATCACATCTCCGCAGTACTTCAGGAATGCCCTGGGGTAGATCGAGATGAAGTCAAATCTGCGTTCCAAAAGTACGAGGAGGAATTCTTCATTCCACCTCAAGATGCTATTCGGTCCATCATCCGACGCTTCAAAAGTGAGTCGGATGCATCACCTGCAACGCCCAAAACATCTGGCCAAACCAACCGACCAACAAAGAAAGTAAGCCGGCTTTCAGAGCTGAAAGCAGATGATCGAGACATCGAAATCGAGGTTGAAATCGTATCGCACAATGTCCGTGAACAAATGATTCGAGGTGAATCGAAATCCATCGCCTTTGGACTATTGGAGGATGATCCTTGGCAGGAGGGGAGTGGAGAGCGCACACGATGGGAATACAAAGACTGGGGCAACAACAACAACATTACCCCTGGGTCTGTCGTTCGCATCGAAGGCGCTTCGGTCAACGAATATCAGGGCCGAATGTCCCTGAATATCAACCAATCCTCGCGCATCGCTGTCCTACGAGAAGGTTCGCGCCCGGTGGTTGCACCTGGCGAGCCAATCGATATCGCAACGCTACCAAACGATGGATACGTGTGCATTGTCGGACGCCTGATGTCCTCACGTGCTGACCAAATCCATCGAAGAGATGGAAGTGGGAGCATCGACGTCGTTCGTGGCCGTCTTGCCGATGAATCAGGCGCAATTGGCTTTTTGTCGTGGGAGCCGTTCGAATACGAGATAGGTACCTTGTTGAAGATTGATGGTGCACAAGTCAAAACCTTCCGTGACACGCCTGAGTTGAACTTTGGACGTACCACAAAAATTGAACCATTCCATGATGCCAACTTCGCCAATACAGACACGCTCAAGCAAGGCATGGTCTCGACCATTAGCACACTTCGAGACGGTTCAAAGGATGTTGAAATCGTCGTCAACATCACATCGTGGGAAAAGAGAACATTCACCAAAGATGGTGAAGAGCGATACCTTTGGTCCGGTCAAATTGCAGACCCAACGGGCCAGTGCCGCGTTAGCGCGTGGACCGATTTGCCAATCGACACCTCATCTCTACCAATGACCGTTCGCATCACGGATGCACGTGTGAGGGCTTGGCAAGGCATCCCCGACATCACCATTGATCGTGAGGATCAGTTGACCATCCTCGAAGAGACACCATGGGAAGGAGAACTCGACCTAGAGAATCTCAAAATCGAGGTACCCCTTGATGAACTTGTCTCGGGGCCAAGTCGAGTTGGCATTGCGACACGAGGAACGATCGTGTCCGTACGAGAGGATTCTGGAATCATCATGCGATGCCCAGAGTGCCGTCGAGTCCTTCGAGAAGGCCAGTGTTTTGAACATGGAGCTGTTGAAGGGAACGAGGATGTTCGTCTACGCCTTGTCCTTGATGACAAGGCATCAACATGTGCTCTCCTCATTTCGAAGGATGCAGCATTGAAGTTGCTCAATACCGACCATGCTACGATGGTTGATGACATTCAGGCCAACGGTTCGATGGCCTTTGTACAGAAGATTCGAGATCAACTCCTCGGATGTGAGGTGGATGTAAGTGGACGCATCATTAACGATGGGCAAGGTGCGATGATTCTCTGCGATGGCGCCACACTCGCAAATGCAGACACTGGTTTGATCGCCACAGAACTTCGTGCACAATGGGGGTTGCAATGATGGAAACTTCTCGACAAATCCAACGACAACCAGCATGGATTATGCTCGCTTCAGAATTTGGTGAATCAACTCTTAACGAGAAAGGTTCGGGAGAATTCGACCCCACCTTCGTCATCACCAAACTCGGTGCTAAGGTCAACCGAGTCATCGTTTCTGGGCTTGTTGAACGTCTTGAATTACGCGAAACGAGCAATGGTTCCCAAATGTACCAAGGCCAGTTACGTGACCCTTCAGGGCTTCACTACTTCTCCATCGGAGAGTATGCGTCGGAGTCCATGCGAGAATTCGTTGTCCAGTTGCTCGATAAGGTCGATTCTGGAGAACCAGTCCTGCTCAGCATGACTGCGAAGGCTCGCTGGTACCAGACCGATGAAGGTGCTGTCTACACGTCGCTTCGTCCAGAGGAAGCCGCAGTCGTCACACGAGAGCGCTACGCTTCTTGGTTGGTTCGAGCATGTGCTGCAACACTGGAGCGTCTCGATCAACATCAGAAATCACTGAATTGTGAACCAACCAAAGAAGCCATGCTCAAAGCAGGAATTCGACCTGAGATGGTTGACGGACTTCTTTCTGCTCAGACTCATTACGGGCAAATTGAGACAGAAGGCTATCGGCTCAACGTTATGCAAGCGCTCGACATTGCCGAAGGAAAAATGGCTGCGGCGACAACAGCGCCTCCAACATTGAACCTCCCAGATCCTGAGTCAAGCGATGATGCAGACACAAGCGCTGGAGGAGAGGATCTACAGGCTGTCATCCTTGAGTGCATTCGAGCGATGGACAATGGAGAAGGTGTTGATTTCGAATCTCTGGTTCGAAATTTGGCGGCACGTGGCTTTACACGTGAACAATCCGAAGCTGAATTGGACACGATGAGTGATGATGGCATCCTGCATGAGCCACGATTTGGTTGGTTCAAGATTGTGGCGTGAACAAGTTGTTCCATTACATTCAAATCTTGCCTCCACCCTCAACAGCATAGGGGTCAATATGGCAGGCATGGATTTCTTCATTCGACCGGCAACTGGAACAGGTTCTGCAGATTGGATTCGTATTCCGAATGCGGACATTGATGTGAGAATCGCACGACGTC
>JAYYFM010000038.1:0-8420 GCA_036158745.1 Thermoplasmatota archaeon | reverse complement strand
CATTATGTATCCGCACCTCGAGTGCCCTTCGTCTAATAAGCATGCCAATTCACGATGCGACGCCATGTCGTGTCATTCCAATTCGAAAGAAGATGGGTGCACGGTCACAGCGAAGGTGTTTACCCGGTCCCATCCCGAACCCGGAAGTCAAGCCCTTCTGCGTCTGTCCCAATACTGTGGTACGAGAGTCCACGGGAACGGCAGTCACTGTGCCCCTCTTCTTTCCTCTTGGATTCCCCGATCTTTTTCTTCCTTACACCTAAGATTTCTAAACTACGTATGGATACATCGTAACAAGGGTGAAGGGCATGCCGATTGATACATTGGATATTCTTGGCTCGGACCAGATTGGTATCCATCTTTCATCCGTAGGCAAAGTCCTCTTTCATCCCCGAGAACTTCCCGACCTTGTTCTCGAACAATTGGAAACAACGTTGCAACTTGAGATGGCTCCAATTTCAATCGGTGGATCGAACCTCATCGGAGCCTTGCTCGCAGGTAACTCAAATGGTATCGCAGTCGCAGACATTGCTACTGAGAAAGACATTGACCAACTGACTGCCTATGGAGACGTTGTCGTGATGGAAGGTGGTGTCAATACTGCAGGGAATCTTCTTCTTGCAAACGAACAAGGTTGTGTTGCATCCCCAAGCATTCCTCATGACGGATTGGAGATTCTTGCAGACGTTCTCGGTGTCGATATCATTGCTACGACCATTGGTGGCCAGGATGTCGTAGGAAGTCTCGGAGTCGTGAACGATCAAGGTGTATTGCTTCACCCAGACGTTGCTGGAGATGAAGTTCTTCTTATCGAAGAAGTCCTCGGAGTCCCACCGATGGTCGGTACTGTTTCGTTCGGTTCTCCATATGTTGGTGCAGGCATTTGTGCTTCAAACGATGGAGCTGTTGCAGGCACGGAAACAACTGGACCAGAATTGAATCGGATTGAGGATGCGTTGGGTATCATCTGATAGCCGAACACCAATGTTCAAGAGCCTCTCTTTGTGGTTGATCCTCATGGGTGAAATGCTCTATCAAGGTAAGGTTAAGCAAGTTTGGTCAACAGATGACCCGGATGTGCTGGAATTTCGATTTACAAATCAAATTTCAGTTTTCGATCAGATTATTCCTTCATTGATTCCTCGAAAGGGTGAATCATTGAATCGAACCACGGCTCACTGGTTTAAGTTGGTCGAAGAGGAAGGCGTCTGTGGAACACATCTCGTTGAAGTCAATGCAGCGGACCGATGTCTTGTTCGTAAGGTCGAGGTCATCAAGGAGCCAGGTGCAATTCCTCGTGATATGGAATGGGTTTTCGTTCCGCTAGAATTCATTTGCCGACACTACCTTTCAGGTTCTGCGTGGCGACGTTTCCAGCGTGGTGAATTGACTCCTGAGCAACTCGGAGTTCCCACAGATTGTGAATATGGTGCGAAACTCGAGAAGCCATTTGTTGAGGTTACGACAAAATTCGAAGCCTACGACCGGAACATCAACCGTGCAGAAGCCCTCGAAATCTCAAACATCACAGATGAGGAGTACGATTCAATCGTTACTGCTGTTCTGAAGATTGATGAAATCATCGAACGAGAAGCAGCCAAGAACGGTCTCATCCACGTCGATGGTAAGAAAGAATTCGCCCTTGGCCCGGGAAGAAAAGTCGTTCTCGTCGATACCTTTGGTACCCTCGACGAAGACCGATGGTGGGATGCAGAGGCATATGCAAATGGAGAATGCATTGAATTGTCGAAGGAATTTGTACGAACCCATTACATCAACACTGGTCACCAAGCAGATTTGAAAGCTGCTCGAGATGCTGGAACGGATGATCCACCAATTCCTGCTCTACCTCAATCTGTCATCGATGAAACAGCCGCTTTGTATGCCTCAATGTACGAGCGACTGACTTCAGAAACATTCTGATTCTAGGCATGCATGCGATGAATGAGGCCGGCCCCATGCCGTTCAGCGGCCAAGAGAAGAGCGTTCAAGTGACGCATTGCATCACGAATGCCTCCGTCAATTGGTTCATCTTTAGCGACGGTCCATCCTCCACCAAGTAGGCTTGAACGCAATGTTTTGACCTCTTCTGAGGTAAGAAAGCCCATGATGTTCAATCCGGCTTTTCCATCCATGTAACGCTCATCGCCGACCTTATCTGAATTGCAACGAGTTAGAAGATAATCGAGGTGGGTAACAAGATCCTCATACAATTCATTGGATTGTGATGCTACACTTCGCACATTTTCTCGAACGTACTGAATCGTCGATCCTGTTGGATGTGGGAATCGACCAAATCGTTCCCTGTTTTTGTCCTCTCCAAGCATGATTGGAAGGTTGTCTTGGTCCAACATTCTTGTCAACGTGAACAAAATTGTTGGATCATCCCATTGAATCATTGACCTCGAATCGTATTCATCAATACCTTGCGTTCGAAACCGCTCTTGTATCCGTGGATGCTCACACATGCTTAGCCATTCATCAGACGAGCCACGTTCTACTGAAACCAACGCATCAAAAACCTCAGAGAGAAGTCCTGAATGACACCCATCCAGCGTGTAGAACGCTGTCGTACTCTGTTGATGAGGCTTCATTGCCTAACCCACACCATCCCCTCTATTGAGGTATGTGTTCGTCACTGGAAAAACTTCGACATACGCTCTTCAATGCTTGACTGTTGCTCAACATCATCATCAGGATTCATTTCTCTACGTAATGAATCCAACCGGCCCGAAGGTGTTTCGTCCTTTTGGGCAGGAATTTCCTCAATCATTGTTGGCGGAGGGGTGTCTTCTTCTTGTTCGAGGACCGTCGAGATGTCATCAACAACAACGGTGGTTTCCTCTGTTGTCGTTTCAACAGCAACAGTTTTGTCAGAAGGCTTCTTTTGATTTGATTTGTTTGTGTTGGCTTCCTTAGCCATCGATCGAATCAAAGCACTGTCTTGCCTTTGCATAACAAAGAGGTAAGCGGCAATCAACACGACGGCTACGGATGCACCCCATAAGATGCTCGATGATTGAATGGCTGAGTCTTCATCCGTGACGAAAATAACCGATGCTGAGTCGTCGCTTGCATCGTCATCAATGTCAAAAGGACTTTCACATTCCAAAACAGCATCTAGTTGCTCTTTATCAGACAATCCGGTTGGATCTATACGAACATTCGGAGAAAATTGAGGCCCAGCTACATCAATGACAACATCTGCGTTGAAATCACTGCTTCGACTCGTTACAGTAAGGATACAAACAGCATTTTCCAAAACAGCATAGTTTGTTCTTGATACTGCAACATTGATGCTGCCTTGAGCAGAGATGCTGCTAATTCCGACGTTCCACCCAGACTCTTGTGCAATAACCTCTTTCTCTATGCTCGCTAGGACATTGCCGTACTCATCGTATGCTGAGACAACAATCGTCAACATGCCAGGCGCAGGATCCCAGTTCAAAACACTCAGGTTTGCAAACGTTGATTCATTTTCAAAAATCGTGAACCTTGAAGATTGTATTGGAATTGTATCTCCTCTGCTCGAACTCGCGACAAAGGAAAGTATGGTGTTCTGCGTTGGGTCCCCAGTGACTTCACAACTGACAACATCACCATTGAATGTCCCTCGACCAAGTTCAGAGAAGGCAGTGTTGACAAAGGAGCATGTCACGGTCGTTTGAGGCCCATTTCTTCCGATCAGAATCAGTTGAATTCGTTCCTCGCCTCCGGTAAGATTGACGTAATTTATCCCATGTAAAACCGAAAACGTATACGTGCTATCAGAAACAGAGGAGAAGGTTCCTTGGATCTCCTCCACCCCAGTGTTGTGGACTTCAACGTCCAAATTGGTGTTGCTTCTTCCCCAAAGCACTGGGCTTGATAAAAACGAGATATTTGAGGACTGGATTGTGAATTCGAACAACTGCGTTCCAAGGTTTGAATGAGTCACCTCTACGGTGAGCTCAACATTCGATTTGTCCCAATCGGATGACGGAATGAGATGAATTGGTATCCCCCGAATCTCTCCTGGCGCCAATTGGATTGGCGTGTCGATATTGGCAGACCAACCTTGTGGCATGTCAGGGAGAACAAAGGCAATATCGGCCAAATCGTTGCCAGTGTTTTCGATCCATGCAAGAGGATATCCCCCTGCAGAACTGACATACCAATCACTCTCCATTTGGAGGTCATAACTGGATGAGCCGATGACTCGAACGGGCACTTGAAACACTTCAGCACCCTTGCCTACAGCATCAGAAACACGAATTTCCAATATGTTGACATCTCCTTCTCGGGCGTCCACTGGCGCTTCGACATAGATGTCAACTGTCGACGTTTGACCTGGTTCCATAAGTTCACCATCTGGGAGCGTTATGTTCCATCCTTGGCCATATTTCGTTAAGTACGGAGTGGAGGGTGCATTCCCTTTTTGCTCGAGTTCAACTTGAATCAGATCTCCTCCGGGCGCTACCTCGAGATTGCTATTTGCTAGATTGAGTTCCCATTCGGAATACTCCAAGACAGAGAGGTCCACTTCGACCACTTCAAGCACGTATCCAGATGAAACCACCGTGTAGGTCAATCTTGCATTTGCATCCATCCAAGCATAAGGGATGGCTTGGACGACGCTTAATGTTTCAGAGGCATTCACTTCAAGCATCGATGATGTTATTGGATCATGTGCATTCCAAATTGCGGTATCGTTGGATGCAGTAGCAAGTGAAAGCGATGGAATCAGTTGCACATCATCAATAAAGTTCCCAATGTTGGTAATGTTGAATTCAAGTACGTGGTCACTGTTAGGTTGAACATCCTGTTGTGGTCCATTGACGACAGTAATGTCCCATTCATGCCTCTGCTCTGCTTCGATTAGAAGCGTTGTGGTCGCTGTGACAGACTTGTTGATCATCGATGCCCATTCAAATTCGAGATGGAACGGTTGTGCAGCAGGCAGGGTACTGCTCAGTTCAATGTCGAGTGGCATGATGGTCGTTGCCAGAGGCCCCAAAGTTCTGATTTGATTGTAATAGGTGAATTGAACATCGTCAGAGGAGATCGTCTCTGTGGTGATGACACTGGCAGTAAACTCGTAGGTGTCTTCACCGTTCCCAGGATTCTCTAGTTGGATCAGGAGTTGATGAGGTGTACTCACGTTGAAACCATGCGGTTCAAGCGATGGTTGTGGGTCAATAACGCTCAACCCAGCACGATGAATCTGAAGAACGTGGATGCTCAAATCCAATGGATGGTGTGCGAGGGGGGTTTGTTCATCTGTATTGAACGTAAGCCGCTGCGGAGGTGCGTTGGTTGGAATGTAGACCTCCAGATGGACTGTGTGGAGAGAATTTGAGGGGCCATTTGCCGTAAGGATTCCATTTTGTAGACTACCTCCGCTGGTAACGTTCCATTGCCAGTTTGGAAGGGCAATGTTTGCTTGGTTGAGATCCCAACTTAACGTTCCCGTTTGAGGCAAGAGCATCTTGAATTCAAACGCATGTTCCATGTCAGGGACCGTTCGAATGTGCACTGGTGATGTGTGCGAACCCACCGCTGTGAAATTTGCATCTAGAGACCGGCACAAAGTGTCATCTCCACTACCGATGCATGTTGTCAGTGTTGTTGTTGTGGTCCCGCCGTACGTTGTCGAGCTTGGAACATCGAGGAGGATTTTCAGTTCTCTTTTCTCTCCAGGCTGGAGCGTGATGGAGTAGACGTTGTCTGATCCGTCATTGAGTACAGGCGTTCCTCCCCAAGACGGATTTGTCCAGTCGATGGATGTTGTCGTTTCAACAGCGTTTCCTAGATTTTCGATGAGAACGTACGATTCTGCTGTTTGACCTGGAAGACCGTAGCCCTCAGTGAACGAAAGTCCTGATGATCCAACAAGTGATAATCCACGTGTACGAAGTGCTTCAATCGGAATCCATGACGTTTTTTGAACATTCGAATCCGTAGTGAGAGTCGCAATGACCTCGATGTATCCGTCCTCGTCGCCAAGAGCATCTGTTGGCAAGGTGGCAACAAAGGGAATGGTGATTGGTGCTGAAGGAACAAGCTCAACGTTTTCCATGTTCACCCCGGCTTGTGGTTCAACAGTCCAGTCTACTGGCAGGTTCGTCGTATCATAGGAGAGATTCCAATTTGCTGTCCGTGAACCTGTTGCAGTGATGGTGACGTCAACAAATTCGCTTGTTCCTGGTTCGACTCTTGTCACGGTCTCAGGACCTTGGATGAGGACATCGTATGGTTCAACGACAGTCAACGTCACTTGCTCGATGTTGTTGTCTTCACGTGCCTCACTGAGATTCTGGTTCATGTCGAGTACGAGCTCAAAGGTGTGTGTGCCCAGGGTAGCGGTGACATCGACGCTGAAGGTTGCAGGACCTCCTTCCCCACTAGGAGAGAGTGGTTCAAGGTCCTCGAAGCGGACTCGGGTTAACTCTTGACCGTTCATGTACAAAGCGCAGTCAATGTTGTCCTCGTTTTCCCATGTCCCGATATTTGCAAACTGGCCAGTGACAGTCAGTGTTTGACCTGGATCAGGTGAAACAGGATTGAAGGAAATGCCATTACCATCTGGTAACGGTGCCAAGTCAAGCAAACGCTGAGATACAACTGTATCTCCATAGAGCATATCGAGATATCCATCTCCATCGAGGTCTGCGAAGGCAGGAGCAGACCACACACGATGCGGCATTGAGAGCGGCTCATCCCATCCCTCAGAGACTTCATTATCGAATCCAGTGTCACCTTCGAAAACGAAAACACGACGCCCAAAAGCTATGACAATTTCAGGATCCCCCTCACCATCGATGTCCATCCAGGCAGGAGGAGAAACAGCAATTTCGTCGTTGTCATTCCCTGAGCCACCTCTGTTCATGACCTTGTTCCACACCTCTGAAGGGGGGTCATCGGTCAAGTCGTGGCAACCCACCATTCCCTCTCTGTCGAATGTTACGGAAGATGCGGAATACCAGGTTGCCCAGCACAAACGGTCGTGTACACCATCATCATCCAAATCAATCGGTAGAGGTGGCGCATCAGCGTAACCATTTCGAGCACGGAAACTGAAAATTTCCTCGGTTGACGTCAATTCCATGCCAATGAAGCGGGCACCTAAGCCAACGGTCCGGCCATTGGCATCAGTGGGTACTGTGAGAATCATCTCTGGCGCAGCGTCCCCATCGAGTTGAACAACGACTGGACTGGGTAGGCGAAGTCGTGGCGCATCTGAATCCGCATCTGTGCCAGATAATGCAACTCGTCCCCAGTCGTTCGATCCCGTACTTCCGTCAATTCTCCAAATCCACATGTTGCCCGAGTTCTCGTCGATGGTTGTCGCAACAACAACCGACGTTTGCGCATCAAGTTGAGCCCAAGCAGGGTCACTCGGATGCGTACCTCTGTCGAGTGTAACGTCCCAGTTCACAGTTGGAGCGCTCGCTCCGAGTGGCAAACTGATGATATGCGGGTCATCTGTGGTGGAGTCGACGACCGTGAGGATAAGTTCCGGTTGTCCGTCAAGTTCCAAATCTGCTAGAAGCGGCTGAGTGACAGAGAGATGGTTGCTCTGTCGCGTTTGGAAATGCGGGCTTGTGATTCCAATTCTGTAATCTGTGTTGGTCCACGACCACATCAATTCGTTTGAATGGCCTCCAGTTTGCCAACCGGACTCATCACAGTACAATTCTGGTGACCACACGTCCACCTGAAGCGAAGAATCTGTGTCGTAACTTACTATGATTTCGAAAGTACCATCCAAGTCAACATCCGCTAGTACCGGAGTGGAGCGTGCAGCTTTTGTGTCGCCGATATCGACTTGCCACGCTAGATCGGCATCATCTCCTGAAAACAGAGATAATTTGGTCGATGATGATGATGTGCTCTCGTGGAGGAGTACTGCAAACAGGCCTAATGGCGCACAACGTTGGATGGCTCCTGGGGTAGTCGTGAGGCTTCCAGAGAAATTTCCAATGATTGAACCGTAGGCGTCTGAGCCGATATCATCATCAAGTGCAACCCAATTGATCACAGGATCATCGATGGTCAGCATTGCGCCTGTTTGAGCATCATGGGTTGGCATAGAACCATTGCGTGTGGGCGTGCCCCCGTATTGACTCCATGGTTGCTCGTAAGGGCTCCATGGTTGTTCGGATGTCTGTTCAACAAATTTTTCATCTGCTAAATGCGTCCAATGAATCTGAGTCAAAGATACCATGAGCATCAATATGGCGATGCCGATGGCAGGGAATTGTGGCCCTGCTTCGGAATGGCTTTCGCTGCTCATTGTTGTTATTCATCCGTGAGGGGTTGTTATTGTTTTGCTCTTCAAGCGTCACCTCATTACAAATTGTACTCCATTTTTGTGCCTTCAGTGCTCAGAATTCCAATGCGCAGTTGCTTGAATTGATGCGTGGGCTTCATATAGGGGT
>JAYYFM010000037.1:5263-8423 GCA_036158745.1 Thermoplasmatota archaeon | reverse complement strand
TTCAGCATGAACTTGCTGTGGGCCGAAGCAAGGAATGCCAGCCTCGAGGAGTTGATCCGCTAGACCATCACACAATGGCGCCTCAGGCCCGACAACGACAAAATCAACGTCCAATTGCTTCGAGAGATTGACCAAGCCAGCGATATCTGAGGCTGCAACATTATGATTGGTACCGTAATGTTCCGTCCCTGCATTACCAGGCGTGGTGTGTATCTCATCGATGGAAGCCGAGGTAGAGAGGGCAAGACACAAGGCATGCTCACGTCCACCCCCGCCAACAACAAGGACAGTTCGACTCATGATTCGTCCTGAAAGAAAGGGCTGATAATTCAACCGCTTCGGCTTTCAGAGGACAACAGTCTTCATGTGCTTGTTTGCCTTCGTACACGTATGAGTGATGTAGCAGAAGCAACAGAGATGGGTGTTTTCCTTCTCGTACTGATGACGCTTTGGCTCTATCTGCCGGGTTTCATCGCCAACACATTCGCTATGATGTGGGGGAAATGGTTGCCAAAAACAGGTTACGGACCATGGCCAATAGATGGTGGAAGAGTCATGAGTGACGGAAACCGAATGCTCGGCGATGGGAAAACGTGGAACGGACTCATAGGTGGTTCACTTACTGCTGGTCTACTTTGTATGTTGCAGGTTGCTATCGTCGGAACTTCATTTGATGAAGCATCTGTATTCGTGTCTCCACTCACTGGATCCGAGGGAGCTTGGTTTTCGATTGGAGGGCCATGGGTGACTGCGTACATTCTCGGTTCGTTCCTTGGATTCGCTTGCCTCTTAGGCGACATGACAGGGTCCTTCTTCAAGCGACGTCGAGGACTCAAACGCGAAGGTGATGTTTCCTCGAAAGCGCCCCTGCTCGATACATTGCCTTTCGCGATTATGGTCTTCCTGTGGGGTCAACTGTTCTTGGGACCGTCGGTTCTTGCTTCGAGTGAATTACTTATTCCAATGGCCGTTATCATCATCATCACACCAATTCTCCATCGTTCATTCAACCTGATAGGATATGCCATTGGCTGGAAAGACGTTCCGTACTAAACAGAGAAGGGTTGATTTTCCCCTTTGACTTGGGATAAACATGCGAACTGCTACGTTTCTGACAATTGTCATGCTAACATCGGTCATTCTTTGCTCACCTGTCCTTGCCTCAGCACCATCGGATGGTTCAACAATAACCGTTACTGATTCTGCTTCATGGAACGGTGGCACGTTCGATGGCGAAATCATCATCAAAGACGGTGCAGAATTGCACTGGACAGGTGAAATCGATATCCATCAGGATGCTCGTATCATCGTAGAAGAGGGAGGCACTCTCCACCTCGATGGCGTTGACATACAAACAGAAAACGCTGCATCAATCCTGCATTTGTACGATGGAACGCAAATCGGAATCGATGAGAACATCGATGATAACGCTGCAACTATGACCGTTTACTTCGACATCGATGTTCCAGAGAACGCCTACCTCAACATGACTGTTGATGGAACGACCACCAACGACATTACAGGCGAAAGTGCAACATTCACGGTAGATTTGTCCCAAGCGTTCACCATAACAATCGATCACTACTATCCATTTGTCTTCGGCATTACGCACATTGAGCTCTTCCACTCAAATGCAGAACTTTTGACTCTTAATGCTGCGGACCTCGACCAAACAGGCGGCATTATTTATTGGAACCAAGCAACCTTCCGCATCGAAAATCATGGTACATTCATTGCAGAACAGTCGATGATTATGGGCGCAGATATTGCTTGTGATGGCCCCTGCACAATCGATTCATCGGAACTCTACGGCAGTGGTCCAATTCACGTAACAGATGGATCGAGTCTGACATTTTCAGAATCGAACATGTTTGGGTCCCGAACCGATGAGGACATCATTCTCCACGATCAGGCAAACATAGATTACACAAATTCCACGGGAACTGGGGGGTACACAGACGCATGGATTCGATTGCTATCGAAACGAGAATTGGTTGTCAACGCTCCAATTGCGACGGTCGTTGCAACAGGTATCGGATATGGTGGAGCGTCGATCAACACTGTCATTTACGGGGACTTGGATGACTCAAGTACATGGACAGTAAACATTGGAACCAACGAACACAAACGTATCGTCGAGTGGCTCGATGGGGATGGAGTGTATGGACAAGAATCTGGAACCATCAAAGTCACCGTTGAGACGAATTGGGGCAACTTCGTTGTTGATACAATTGCCCCCCAAACATCCACAGCAAACATCGACGTTGTCTATCCTCAACTGAGCATCGACAAGGTTGAGCCTGAAGCCGTGACGGCAGACACTGGTCGGACCCATGGCGTCATGGTCACCATCTCAAACACTGGTACGATTGCTGTAGATCCGAATGTACGATGTTATGTTGGTGATGTAGAAGCGCAAACAACCGTTAGTACAGCGAATTGGGCAGTCGAGCCAGGCCAGACAAAAGATGTCCCAATTTCATGGTACCATTACGAGGATGGAGCTGCTCAATTAACCTGCAAGTTCCTCTATCCTGATGTTCTCGAACCTGTCAGCAATCTCATTGCGAGTGATGCAGGAATGACCTCAGGCGAGGTGTCCTTCACAACTGCCGAAGATGTTGAGGAGTTGCCAATTATCCTCTACGCAATCATCATCGTTGTCGTGCTCATTTTGGCAGGAGTTCTTGCGATTCGAGCAGGAAAAGAAGCCACCAAGGATTACGTTGCACACGAAACTCCCGTCGAGCAGGCTGTTATGGAGGAAAATGAAGCATCTGATGATTCAGAGGATCAGAAAGAGTGGCTCGATGCAGATGGCAACCCTATCATAGGGTAAGAAGAGTGCCTCAGCAGGTCAAGTAGGCGCGAGCTTCTTGCTTCTCTTCGTTCGAGTCAGCATTGTTGTAGCGATCAAATTGTAAATCCCACTTCATTCTCGATTCAGTTACGACTGGTTCCGTTGAATAGTATTGATTTGTGATTTTAATCTCAAATGTGTAGCAACCATCACCAGCGTAGAAATCGTCTTCATGAAGGAACAAAATCCCATTGTTATCAGTCGTTGTCCCTCCCATTCTTAGCCAGGTTGTCATTTCTCCATTTTTGAATTCACCGCCAGAGTTGTAGGAAGCTGCGTATCCATCAACGGTGACTGTTG
>JAYYFM010000037.1:0-5253 GCA_036158745.1 Thermoplasmatota archaeon | reverse complement strand
GGGTGATTCCATTTCGTAGTTGCACCTTTCAGAACAGATAATTCAATCGTGTAATCTCCTTGAACAATGCCGAGTGTACCTGCATCGTCTTCTCCAGTCGACATGCTGTGGATGCCACCGTCCAAAGGTTCGTGGTTGTCAGGCATGATGCCTGCAAGAACGTCGATAATTAATCCATCAATCACTGTCGTTGTCGAACCTTGCTGCCCGGTACCCGAATTCTGAGTAGTGAGGTGATCTTGAATCTGAACAGCTGCATGTAGGGCTTCACGATTTGTGAAGCCTGTGTTTAGAGTTATTTCTTCGGACAACCCTTCGCCATCATCTACGACAAGTTGGTAGGTGAGTAAACTACTATCCGAACAATAGATGCAAGTCTCACTGTTTCCTTGGAAGAAGTCGGCAATCGGGATTTTGAACCTAGCCCCATTGTCTCCTAATGATTTCGAATCGGACCAAACTTCTTCAACAACTCCCGTTGATGATATCGTGTTGATGGTTGCAGTCGCCTCGTTTATTCCACCTCGTACCATGAAGGAGATTCGATCATTTTGCTCATCATACTCAAGTTCAGTAACAGCAAATGTATCAGGAGCACCGATGAACATACCAACCCCGTAGGGACCTACAGTCAAGAGTATCGCTAAGCCTGCAGCAATTCCCATCTTTACTGGATTAATGCCCTCATTGGAGAGGATTTGCCCACCGAGCAGTGCACCAATTCCTAGCACGAGCACGCTTATTACTACGATCAATCCCCAGGACCCACCTTGCAAAGAAAGGAGTCCTCCCACGACAATAACGGCCCAGCCAATGGAAGTCAGGATGGTCGGGATATCGGGTCCACTGCTTTCCTCGATGGCTTGTGCGAGGGCTCCAGCGTCGGTTTTGGACTCCTCTTCAGCAGGTTTAGATGCTGTTGTTTCTTCTGTTGCGGTTGCTTTACTTAGGAGTCCACTCATAATCTCAACTCATAGAACCCTCGCATGGATAGGTTATGAACCCAACCCAAACAGGGTTGACTTTTCTTACAGTTTGTAGGTTACAGACCCGGAGCGGCTTCACGCCATTCTTCTTCTTCATCTTCCGCATTGATGAACCGTCGTCCAGCAATCGCAGCAGCCAAAGCAACCATTGACAGAGCAGGGATGATCTCGAAGCCAGGGAGATAGATACCACGGACGTAGATTGTGATCATTTGCGATTCTCGGTCACAGCCGCCGTTCTTACAGGAGAAATCCGACTCTGCATAGAAATCGAGTGTGTGGTATGCGTCCGTCCACCCTTGGTTCTTGGGGGTACGGACCTGAATTCGGACCTTTGCGGGTGCAACCATCGGCTCAACATTGACCTTGCTAATTGGGATGTTGATGTTGAATCCTGCCTCTTCAAGGGATTCTCGGGAATTCTCTGAAATTCCGACATTCATGAAATCGTATTGGTTTCCGAGGTTGTAAACCTTGAACTCGAAGTCCTTGTCTGTCTTCGGCATGAGTTGAACGAATGGCTCGACTGCTTCGACTTGGAGAAGAGCGAATTGCGTGATAGATACAATCATTGAGGCACCAGAGGTTGCGACATTCGCTGGCGGCAAACCGCTGATCTCTTGTACCGTGCCTTCAACCTTGAGCGTTCGTGCTTGCATCGTCATGAAAGGCTGTGCTCGCACAACAACTTGGAAATCTTCCTCACTGCCTGGGCCGACGTAAATGTCACCGGGAGCGGCTGCTGCCAGACCATCTGAGGTGACGGATAGAGCGACCTTTTCGATGTATGAAGTTGGATTCGAGGCAGTACAAGTGGTGAAACCGACAAGAGTTGAACCTGGTTTGACATCAACCTTGATTTCTGCAGGTTGGCAAGTGATGGAGACAGCCGCTGTAGGAATGGGAGTTTGTGCTTGGGCTGGAACGGCTACAAGCAGCAAAGATGCGACATAAATGAATAGAACGGTAAAGGTGCTCTTACGGGTTGACATCGTGCTCACTGTCTAGACCCACCCTATCGACCCTCATAACCATTGTGTCGTGAAGTGTCTAGGTAGAAGGCGAATTGAGTGGGCCTGAAGGGATTTGAACCCTTGACCGCCCGGTTATGAGCCGGGTGCTCTAACCAACTAAGCTACAGGCCCCAAACAGTCCTGAGAACAGGACCTTCATGAGTTTGCCGAATCGAACATTGCGAGAGATGATTGCGATGGCTTGGTCTTGGCTCGAACCAACGCTTCACATGAATCTCGGATCTCCTCAGGTACGAAGACGAGGATACGCTCATCGGATTGTGTGAGTGACCTGATAAGCGGTGAATGTTCTGCTGCGTCTCGGCCATCCTCCAGAATGATGCCTTGTTCGTACGGCATATACCCACGTTTTCGAATCGAAGCGGTGATGAGGTCGTGTTCAGCATCGAATCCTTGTTGAATGAGATGCGCCGCAACCTCATCTTTGACCATGGCAAACATCTCGGTTGTCAACGAGGGGATTCTCAACGACTTGTGATAATCTCTACGAGCTAACAAACGTGATGCGTATCCTGACAAAATTTCGTCGGAATGATTCGCAAATCGACCCATGGCGACTTTGATGTGTGCATCATGCAGTGAGGCATATTGATCTGGTGTCAATGATTCATTGAGGAGCATCTCATGGATTTCACCATCCAATTCCAGCGCCCCGCTTTGAGCCAACTGTCGAGCACGTGCAAGCATTCGGACAAGGTAGGATTGAGTGAGCATGTTGACTTTGTGAAAGTATACCTGATTGTACATGTGATATCTCGTCACGAGATAGGCCTCAATCGCTGGCAATCCCCAGGTTTTCACGTACAATCTGCCCTCATCGTTGACACGTAGTGCACGAATAACCCGAGCACTGTCAAATCCACCAATCTGTGCACCTGTGTTGGCTTGGTCACGGATCATGTAATCCATTCGATCAACATCGAGCTGACTGCTGATGATTTCCTTGAGAAACGGAGCGATTGGAACACCGTTGCACTCCTGTTGCCCGTCAAGAATAGAAAAGAGACGCTGTTTTCGTTCTTCACCGAGAACATCAGCGAGGACTTGCCCAATCTCTGAGTCCTCGCTCTCGAGGAGAATTCTGCCCCAATGTTCGTGGGAATGGAAGGTTGCAAAGACCTCCGGTGTTTCGAGAAGATGAGAATATGGTGGATGGCCGATATCGTGGAGCAATGCACCAATTTGAACCAACTCAGCATCGGAGTCCGAGAGCAGGCCAGGTTGAACTTCCTGTAAAGAGGAAGTCAATTCACCTGCGAGAAAGTATGCACCAAGGGAATGTGCAAAACGCGTGTGGGTCGCAGACGGAAAGACAAATTCACAGGTTGAGAGTTGTTGGATGTTCCTCAAACGCTGGAATTCGTGTGTGTCGATGATACGCGCATGATGGGCTGGAACCAGAACGTCGCGATGGATTTCATCGCGAATCACGCGGTCTCGCATGTCGTTTCCTGTTCTTGCCTTCCATTTCAAGGCATCTCTTCTGATAATGGCCGAGGGGAAGTGATATGCATCTCAACCTAAAGGGGCACCCATGGCAGATGGTCTCAAAGGCTTCCTCGCCCGATTATCGACCGACGATCCTGAGACAAACGGACCCCGATTGTGGGTCATGTTTGCGATTTCATTGTTCCTCGTGGCTACACTCAACTGGTATGCCATGGTACGGGAACCATCGGTTGTTGATGTTGACGAATTGACCGATTATATCAACGAAGTTGTCAAGGTTGAAGGTCAATTGATTTCATGGGTCGAAGACCCATACAACTCCGGTGATGATCGACTTGATGCCATTATCGACGACGGCACTGGTGTCGTTGAACTGAGGTGGTATCGCCCTGCAGAATTACCGCCGATAGGAACGAACGTGACAGTGATTGGAGATGTTATCGAATACGAAGGACGAATGTGGCTACAAGCGCTTGGCGCTGGAGCAATGAATTGGGACAAGGAAGACATTCCTGCTGCGCCCTTGTTGGCAATCTCCGATGTTGCGCTGAACCCAGAGAACTATGATGGTCAAGTCATTCAATTGTCAGGATTCATGTCCAAATCGATTGCACCCGACGTATCATTTGGTACGGCTAGACTTGGAGACCACCCCAACTATGGAAACTCAAATCATCAAATCGGGATGACAATTCATTCCGCAACTGGAGAATGGATTGAAGCAGGCTCAAAGGTGACCGTTCAAGGTGTCCTCTCCTACCAACAACGAGAGCTACGCTGGAATCTTGCCGTCCAAGGACCCGAAATTGTCATTGACAGAAATCACCCCATTGAAATTCCGTTGCTCGACTGGTCCTCACAATCGACATGGATGTACTCATCTGGTCGAACCGTCGACGTTGCGGGCACATTGTCCGTCCTTGATGAGGAATGGCAACTAGAGGGCTCTTCTGGCTCTCCTTTGTGTGTCTTACCAAGCCAAGATGATCTCGATTCCGCTGATTCATTGAATGGAAGCGATATCCGCATGCGAGGTCGACTCGTATGGAACACTGCATCCTCAAATTGGTGCCTTGACAAAGGAGATGGATCGAACCCTGATTTGGAGGCAACATCATCCATCGATGATTTGTTGGTGCTGCTCAGTGCAAATCCTTCGGTGATCTTCGACAACCCTGGGCAAGTTTACACTGTATCAGCGTACATGAAATACGCACTTGAGCCAAGTGTCGAAGATGAGTCTGCTTACTTTACGGATTCTCAAGGGTACACCCCCGGTTGGACGAGCATAGCAGTCACGATTCCGGGACCACGTGCAACCTGGCTCGAAGCCGGTCAAGCCGTTACAGCAGTGGTCACCATCGCCTGGGATGACGAAAATATGCGAGCTGAATTGCTCGTTGAACAACTCACCGAGGGTCAAAAGGCATCTCCGATGACACTTCTTTGGGGAGATGGAGCCATCGATTGGGGCTATGACAAAAACAAGATTGTTCGAATCAACGGCAAGGCCATTGAAGAGAATGGAACATGGTACCTCTCCGAACCAGGCAGCGACAAGAGAATCCTACTTGATGCTGTGAACAATTGCATCGGTTTGGATGAACTCCATCTCGGGACGGCTATGCAATGGGAGGGCCGATTGCTTCAGGTCGAGGACCCTGATTCGCTCACGATGGTTTACACACTCAGCAGCGCTGATGTTGATGATAACGATAACGATGGACTGAGCGATGCACTCGAATCAGCTTTCGGAACCAGTTCGAACAACGAAGATACGGATG
>JAYYFM010000036.1:0-8425 GCA_036158745.1 Thermoplasmatota archaeon | reverse complement strand
GTGGCAAGGATGCCCGACGTGAGACCGATACGATGGATACGTTCGTTGACTCATCGTGGTACTTCTTGCGTTACACCGATGCCAACAATCTCGAACAGTGGTACAATGCGGATGTTGCCGACTATTGGATGAACGTCGACTTCTACTGTGGAGGAATTGAGCACGCCCAAATGCACTTGATTTACGCTCGATTTTACACCAAGGCACTTCGTGATCTTGGCTTCCATAGCATCGATGAACCCTTCAACGAATTGCTCTGTCAAGGGATGGTCAACAAGAGCGCTCCATTCTGTGAAACCTGTTCCGTTACACTCTCAGTTGATCATGCTGGCTCACCTTGTCCACATTGCGATTCACCACTTGGTGAGCGCTCAGCCAAGATGAGTAAATCGCTTGGAAACACCGTTTCTCCTGAACAAATGATCGAGCAATTCGGCGCCGATACCGTTCGATTGTTCATCCTCTTTGCTGCGAATCCAACCGCTGGAATGGACTGGTCCGATTCAGCTGTTGAAGCCAATCATAGGGTGATGCAACAACTGCAAACCATGCCTGACCAACTTCTCGGCTGGGACAAACCGGCCCATTCCATCGATGCTTGGATGATGGCTCGACTCCGACAACGCCTCCAACAGTGGTCCGATGCGATGGACCGATACGACTTGCGTCGAGCGGTCGAATGCTCGCATTATGACATGGTCAAGGACATCAACTGGTACGTACGACGTGGTGGAGGTAACGCTGAAGTTGGTCGGACATTGCTCCATTCTTGGACCCACATGATCGGTATAGCAACACCTCACCTCGCAGAAGATTGGTGGGCACAACTTGGTGAAGAGGGCCTCCTCGCTGCACATGTAATGGATGATATTCAAACAGTAAGCCAAGAAGATCAAGCCCTCCTCGACGGAGAAGCATTGATTCGAGACCTCCTCGAACAAGCACGAAAGGTTCGCAGTGTTGCTGAACGACACATCGATGGGGAAGCAACATCGCTCACCATCGTCACCTCTGCAGCATGGAGAAACACAATGGCAGAAATGGCATTGAACCACCTCTCTGAAGGAAACAACGTCAAGACCTTCATGGGCATTTTGACCCAATCCGAACTCGCACAAGGAGAAACTCGAGGTGAACGTCTTGGATTCTGGAACAAACGCATGCTTCCTCAGGTGTTCAAGTGGGACGATGAAAAGAAGCGAATCCTTCTCTCAACACTTGATGAAACACACATCTATGCCGATGCTTCTGATTTTATTGCAGAAGAACTTGGACTTGCATCGGTAGGCATCGTTCGTGGTGAAAGCGAAGAGGATGAGACTGGGAAAGCAGGCGTTGCTATGCCGCTTTCACCCGCATTCATTTATGCATGAGCTTCTTCTTCAACCGGTTCCGAAGAAACCTCTGGAGCAGTTGCTGGTTCGGTTTCAAGCGTTGGAACCGCTTTCTGTTGTGGTTGATTCGTCGGTGCTTTGACCGGCTTGAATGTGAAGTAACCGGCGACACAAGCAAGAGCGATTGCGACGAGGATCAGAGCTTGGTTGATTCCAAACGAAGACTCAGTACTCTTGCCTTCGTTCTCGACGATGATAACAGTACAGCCATCCGAATCGACCTGCTCACCAAGAGGTGTTGAAGGGCACAGATCATCATCATTGAGGATTCCATCGGAATCCGTATCAGCTTGCTGAGATGAACATCCTGCACCATCGACAACAGTACTCAATGGTGTCCTCGGACAAATGTCCGCTTCGTTGAGAACACCATCTGCATCATCGTCCACATCTTCCTCACCATCGACGCATCCATCCGAATCGAAGTCTTGGGAAGGCAACACTGGTCCAACCAAACCACGTGGACAGAGATCGAAGATGTCATTGAAACCATCGCCATCGTCATCCTCGTCTTCTTCATCGTCATGGCAACCATCTTGGTCACGGTCGAGTGACACATCGGTCGCATTCCAATCACGGTATCCCTTCGGACACATATCGAGCTGGTTTGAACCAATCATATCGAGCATCAAATCGTTGTCATCATCCAGGTCGTTGATGCTGTCTTGACAACCATCACGGTCCCAATCGTTCATTTCAGTTGAATCCCATAGAGCAAGATCACGTGGGCAGCCATCCTCGATGTTAACGATTCCATCACCATCCTCATCCAAATCGCACGCATCGCCAATGGAATCACCATCAAGGTCTTCCTGTCCAGCGTTTGGTGTGTTTGGACAATTGTCGCGTTGATCAACGAAGCCGTCCTCATCCGTATCGAAATCCGAACATCCATCTCCTTCAACATCGGTTTCGGACGTTGAAACCCATCCAATTGGGCCCTTTGGGCACGTGTCGAGATGATCGTAGACGGTGTCGTTGTCATCGTCAAAATCCTCGTCTGAATCTCGACATCCATCGGTATCGTGATCGGTGGAAGCACTGCTTGTCCAACCGACTTCGCCTTGTTGACAAGTGTCAAGATCATCGGCGATTCCATCGTTGTCATCGTCATCATCACAGACATCACCAAACATGTCTGAATCGAAGTTCGCTTGATCTGAATTGGCTACTCTTGGACAATTATCGATGCCATCGAGCACACCGTCTCCATCGAGATCGGTCTCATAGTGCCAGACACCGCCGTCTTGCCCACCAACGGCAACAATGGAATGGTTTCCGTACATGCCTGTCTCTTCGAACGAGAATGCGATGAGAGAACCACCTGAAGAGGAAGGAGCCATGTCGAAGACACGGTCACGACCATCGCTTCCACCCATGAGTGCCCACAACCAACCATCATCGAAATCGTACTCGCCGACAAAAATGTCGGTTCCGAAGTAACCCGTATCATCGTCGTAGTCGATCAGCGTCTCTCCACCAAGGGTGAACGAATATGTGGTCACACCAGCATAAATCACGGAACCGGATGCCGTTCGATATGCTGCACTGTACATGTCATAACCGGAACCACCCTCAACGATGAGTCCGTCCCAGGCCCCATTGGTGGTAATATCGGCTCGGAATGCATCAAACCATTGTGTGGTCACACTGTAATCCGTCCCAAATGTGGAATTGCCCTCAATGGTTCCGTACACTTGCACATCCAATCCTGCACCTGCGACGCATCCATTGACCAAGTCGTCGCCTGTTCCACCTGCTTGTTGCAACCAACTCCAACTGGTCTCATCGTACTTGGCGACAACGATGTCACCACCACCATTCGACTCAACAGAACCAATCTCATCGAATGCGAGTTGTCCAATGAACGTGAAGGCGATGAACGTATCACCAACGCTGTTTTGGCAGAAGCCTCCGAAAGGCTCGACACCATCTTCAGACATCGCAGAGAATCCGTTTGTGAAGATGCCATACTCATCGAACAGCATCACTGCGAGGCTGGATTGGGAACCACCTGCAAAGATGGTCTGATTCATATCGAGAAGTTCTTTGAACAACACACTCACATGGATTTGATCGTATTCATCAACAAACATATCCAACATCAAGATCTCTTGTTGGTTGGCAATGGAGACAGCCCATTGCCATCCAGTTTCGGCGTCGTATCGCGCAATGTAGGCATTGCCCTCATCGGAATCTGCATCTTTGTCCAACGTTGGAAGAGAACCCAATGTCATGTTGCATTGAAGCCCAGCACTACCGAGACAATAATTGCCTGCAATGATGAAATCTCCATCACTCATCAATGCAAGCGCATCCACTGAATCGACGCCAATGCTGCCGAACGATTCACTGAAATTCCATTCGTTTGTTTCGTTGGAGATGGCGATGAAACCATCCATATCATCAAATCCGAGCTGATTGGAATCGTGTCCATTATCTCCAATGAGAATGGACGAAGTGAAACTACCGCCAACAAGAACCGAGTTGTTATCGAGAGGTGCGAGTGCATTGATGGAATCTTCTCCAAAGCCACCTACGGTGACTGCCCATCCCAACGGCTCTGAACCCTCTTCATTGAATTGTGGAGAAATTTCAGCATCCAGAACCACGGCTTGAGGGTGAGGCATCGTTGCAAGAAGAAGTGCAAGGACGATGAATATTGGACGATACATAGTCTTGTGAAGAACTGCCACTTCATGAAGGTGTTGCGTTGCAGTCCATCCAGTCAATTGTGACGATTGGTTCAAAGACGGTCGACGTCGAGGTCCAATCATGTCCCAAGGTCGTAAGCCAAAACGCAGCGGCCAGGGTCGGCAACGAAACCGTCGTCGGTACGGTGGACCACGCAAGGCCAATCAGATTGAACAATCGAAGAAGGAGCTTCTCGAATACAATCAACGAGCCAATGACCGATTCGATTACGAAAAAACAGGCCTCCAACCGGTTGGACTACCGGATGATCCGTCTGGTGCGAAATCGTTTTCATTCACCTGGAAATGTAATCCCGTTCGGCTCTTGGATGAAGAGAAAATGGCCGACTTTGTCGTCCGTAGGGGCGAGTTTGGTTGGCTTGATGACGATCGTGTTGATGAAATCGCAGACTTTGCTGAGCCACTATCCATCTCAGCAGATCAAGCGCTGTCGCTTCGCTCAGCTCTTCTCCAACAGAAGACGGTCTATGGCCACTCAGCCATGCGCAACCGTGGCCGTCAAATCCATCGCGATTACAAACAAGGGATGTCTGTTGTCGAGCTATCGAAAAAATACGACTTCCCTCCAATGAACATCTTCCGGCAAATTCTCGCTGAGAAAGGATGGTCCAAGACGAAAATCAAGGAGGCCGTCAGGGCACCATCTCGCTTTTCAGAGCGTGAACGCAAAGAATTCGAGGCTGCAGAGGAAGCCGATCGAGTTTCCAACGTGGACCAAAGCGAGACGCACCTTCGTGCTGATGTGTTCGAGACCATCCTTGCCGATTGGTTTGAGGAACAAGGTGTACGACTCCGCCGTCAGCCTGAACTTGTCAAAGAGCAGTCGATTGAAATCGGTGGTCCAAAATTGACGCCAGATATTCTGTTCCTCGACCATGTGGAAATCAACGGTCAGCCGGTTGCTTGGATTGATGCAAAGCACTTCTATGGCGCCGATGTGGGTTTCCAGCGCAAGAAGATGTCCAAACAAATGATGCGTTACATCAACGAATGGGGAAGTGGAGCCATCGTGTTCAGACACGGTTTCTCAGAGAATCTCTACATGGCTGGTGTGACCATGTTGGATGCCAGTCCGTTGGACCTCTCCGAATTGCAAGATCGTCCTTAGTCGATTCTCTGCGGTGCGATTCGCGTCACGATCGAATCCAGTCCAATGGAACGAAGACGTTCTGAAAGTTGATTCAAATCGCTCTCATCAAGAGATTCATTGGCTTTCGCAGGAAGCAGGACGCATGACGTTCCAAGCATGCACAATCGTGCTCGTACCTTTGCTTGGAGATTCAATTCATTGATGACAGACTGAACCGAAGCAAGCATCGATTGCCTGGAAGGCTCTTCCAACATCTTGGACATTCGGCCAAATGTTTGTGCTTCGTTCAACAGTTCATTCCAAATGGATGCATCCCATTGCTTCGTTGCAAGACGATCCACTGCAGCATCGCCTGCACGCGTAATGCTTGATTTCCAGTCCGGGTGATCGATGTATTCTGACGTGTGCTTGGATTCACTGGACTGCCAAATCAAGAGGATGTTCGAATCAAGAGAAAAGCTTCGAGCAACGCCGGGTGAAGGGGGTGAACCAGGATGCGTTCGAAGTTCAACACCTCCAACATAGAGTCCAAGAACGTCGCCAAGGCCTCCAGAGTAGCGTCTCTCGATGTGATGAGCAGCCCGGAAATACTGTGGAACAGATCCTTTCTCAGTCATCTGAAAACAAGCCAAAGCCAGTGCTGAAAGTCCGGCAGCAGACATACCAAACCCCTGGCTGAGTGGCAATTCAATGTCGACGTGAATGGAATAATTGGCATCCTGTGGAAGAAGACGTGCTTGACGTAGTTCGTCAATCAGATCGTCGTACATTTGCTCACTGAGCGATTCACTCGGTATCTGCGCATTGATCGTAACCTCGGTCGTACCTTTCGATTTGATGTCAGGAATATCTTGATCCCAACCAGCCATCTCTTGGCCTGCTTCGATGACTTCGCTTCGACCCGTTTCTTGAATCGATACGGAAACACCATGCTCAAGACAAATTCCAGCTCCTCGACTTCCTTGGTTTCGAGGAAGAAGAGCATCGTCATGGATTGAAAACAGTAAGGTGATGTGTCCACCAACCCGAACTGTTGCCATGGTCAAGCCATCTCACAGTGAATCATCAAGATGGCGGAAGGTCCGATATCGGAATCAAGCAAAGGCTCGTCCGAGGTCGTCACCGAGGTCGGTGAATCGAGACTTCAACTCCTCAATCGCGCTGTTGAAGACAGCTTCAGGAGCGAGTGAACCATCGGTCTCGAAGGAGAAGACGAAACTGCCGTCAACCTTGTTGAGAACAATCGCCTCATCGAAGTCTGCATCTCGGCCAGTACCGTGACCGACTTGATGAAGAGCCTTCTCGAGGTCGAGAACGGTTGAAACATCGTCGCACTTCTTGTTGCTGAAGAGTTTGGCATCAATGGCTCGGCCGTCGCTGGTCTTGAGGTCAAGATCGAAGAGAACAGAGGCCTTCTTTGGCTTCTTGAGTTCTGCTTCGTAGCGTGGTTGGAAGGTAACTGCGGATGCTGCAGACCACTTGGCGTGGTCACGGCCTCGGCCGAGTGTTGCGAACGCAATGAACTCGAGGAACTGTCCTTGTGCGAGGTAGGTGATTGGGATGGATTGCATTTCTTCACTGATATCGAAAGCAGGGTCGGAAACGTTGGTCAAGTCGCCCGCACGAACAACTCGGTACGGCTCGTCACTGTCTGAGGATGGGCCTTGAACGTTGAGTGTGTACAAGACTTGACAGCTTGGACAACCTTTGTCGTCCTCTGCAAGATCCATGCAGTTCTCACATTCATCTGGGAACGCCATGCCTTCATCGATTGCAGTTGGGATAGGAACCATAGCCAACCGGTGAGCAATGACTTCGTCTGGAAGTGCGTTGACGGATTCGTAAATCTCACCACGGTTGTTGTCCTGATTGACACCAAGCGTGAACATGACCTTGCTGATGGCCATCTTTGGGACATCAGCCATGATCGCACGTCGAAGTGCGTTCACCTGAGATGCTTCAGCACCTTCGATGAGAATCTTCATTTTGTTTCCTTTAGGATACCCGTCAACAACGCTTGCCTTCATCTTCATTCCTCCAAATCAGACACGTCGACCACGGCGTCCACCCTTCTTCTTGGTGCCGTCATGAGCGATTGGTGTAACATCCTCGATACGAGTGATGGTCATACCTGCACGTGTCAGTGCTCGAATAGCTGCTTGTGCACCAGGTCCAGTGTTGTTGGACTTGTTACCACCAGGTGCACGGTACTTGATGATGAGTTGTGTGAATTCCTTGTCCTTGAGCATGTCAGCGAGACGCTCAGCAGCACGAGTAGCAGCGAATTGGCCACCACTGTCCTTGGACGACTTGACAACTTGTCCGCCGGAGCATGTACCAATGGTCTCAGCACCGGTCAAATCGGTTGCTGTCATGAGGATGTTGTTGTACGAGGAAAAGATGTTGACGATGGCTCGACGTGTCATCAGGCCTCACCTCCATCTTCTGCGCTTGGTGCTGCTGCTGCAGCTTCAGCGACTTCATCAGCGAATGGCTTGGTTGCTTCTGGGTCGACTTCTTCCTCATCGACAGCGTATTCAGCCATTTCACGGCGTCCGTCAATGGCCTTGCGGATGTCATGGTCTGGGTTGTTGAGTTCACTGGATGGGTGGTATTGGATGATCTCTTCCTCATCACGGGTGACAGGGTAGGAAGGAATCGTAACCTTTTGCTCACCGATGCAAATGTGACCGTGGGTTACCAGCTGTCGTGCTTGCTTGAGAGAGCAAGCAAGACCCTTGTAGTAGACTTGTGCTTGGAGACGGCGGTTAAGGATGTCCTCTGCATTGAGCGAGAGAATGTCGTCGAGAGATGCTTCCTTGGTGATGAGACCCTTGTGGTGGAGGGAACGGAGAAGGTCGTCCTTCTCACGCATTCCATGACCTTCGGTGGTGTCGACCATACCGATCAAGCGCATAGCCTGACGTCGATGTCGGCGGAGTTGAGACTTGGCCTTCCAAATCTCACGCATGTTCTTCAAGCCGTGATTGGCTTGAATGAGGTGCTCTTCTTCGATTCGTGCCTTCTTCCATGGATGTGGTGGCGTATCGAACTTTGGTCTGGAAAACTTTGGCTCACCCATACTTCATCACCCTCATGCTTTCTTTCGGCTTACACCGAGTGTAAGGCCACCACGGCCGTTGCTTCGTCCGCGCTGACCACGGACCTTGTTGCCACTTGCGTGGCGAACACCACGGTAGCACTTCATGGTTCGAAGACGGTTGATG
>JAYYFM010000035.1:0-8461 GCA_036158745.1 Thermoplasmatota archaeon | reverse complement strand
TGATTGTTATTTACAGACAGCGGAATTACGTCTGTTCGTGTGGAAAGAAATACCTTAGTATCACCGGAATACGAGGACATATCAAGTTGAAACACAAAGATGTTCGACAGCGGAGAAGAGCAGTCCGAATTCTCTTCGATTCCGATGCATACGAGAGCGTTGAAGCCTTTTCTCCACTCCTTGATGACAAGGATATTTGGTTTCGAAACAAGGCAATTGAAGCGTATCGAAGGTGGGCCCCTAAACATGCACCACATCTTCTCGTCGAACTCGCAAACAGTGACCAACTTGATGCCCAACGTTGCGTTGCAACAGTGCTCGAGTCGATCCATGATGCAACAGAAGCTGCAAGACTTGCTCGCCAATTATTGAACAGCAACGACGATGTTGTTGTTCGACGTGCTGTACATCAGCTCATCAGCAGTGAAGAGGTAACAGAATCCGAATTGGATACGTTTCAACACGCAGAAGACCATGTTGTACGAGCCTATGCGACTGAGGTGAATTCCAACACATCGAATCTACTCGTCTCTCTCCAAGACGATCACCCAGATGTTCGCAGACAAGCTGCTGCTTCTCTTCTGGAAATGGAATTGAACGAGAAGGAGAATACTGCGCTTCAAAACGCCATCATCCAAGATGATGCCTTGTGGAAACTGGCCGTCCCAATCGCCTTAGAGAAACGATTGCCGAATTTACTCGATCTCATGAAATCAAAATCCAATTCACAACGAAAATTTCTGGTTCAATCGTTGAAAGATGCTGTGGAAGAAGCGGATGATGAACGACTTCGTACGCTCATTGATGGAAATTGCACCTCCATCGTGGCCCGTTGGCTCGTTGGCCGTAATGATGTAAAAAGCGATGCACTGCGCACGGAATTGTTGTTTGACGAACGGGTTGATAGCATCGATAAATCAAGACTCTTAGAGCGATTGCTGCATCGTCAACAAGAACCTGCAATGCAAGAACTCGCTGAACGATTGATTTCAGAATCGAATGATGAACTTGTCCTGAGTGCAGCACAGAACCTATACACTTCATAGACCAAGGAATCACCATGACACGTTCAAACGTCGTCTTTCGAGTTGATGCCACCGATGCAAGTGACCAACGCTTGGATGTGGAAATTGAAGTTGGTGCCCCGTTCACAGCCTCATTGTTGAAACTCTCGTTTCCACGATGGGTTCCTGGTTCGTACTTCTTGCGCGAACCCATTCAACACGTCTCACATTTGCAAGCAACTGATGGCGAGGGTAACTCGCTGAACGTTGTACGGAAAGATGTTGATTCCATTGTCATCAAGGATGTTTCATCGCTGGATAAAGTATGCATTCGCTACAAATTGCTCTGTGTTGAAAACACGGTTCGATCGAATCATCTCGATGACACACACTTGCACATGATGCCTCCGTTCACGTGGTTTCTCCCAACCTCTGGAATCGATCCAAAACGCATGAATGAAACGCATATTGTCGAATTCACATTACCTTCGGATTGGAATGTTTCAACTCAACTCACGTTTCAACAGACATCCTCCCACGATTCGGGACGACGTCACACGTTCACTGCTGAACATCGTGATGCACTGCTTGATGGTATTGCAGAATGCAATGCGAATGAAATTCATCGATTTACCGTCGGCGGACGAAATCACGCACTTCACTACTGGGATGCAGGCGGATACAAGCCGAATGAAGTCATGCTTGAGCGATTTATTCATGACATCAAGAACATCAGTGCAGAGCATCATGCCTTGTTTGGACCACTTGACGAACCGTACCATACCATCCTCCACCTCACCGATGGAGGACGTGGTGGACTTGAACACACCAACTCACAAACATCGATGGTTCCAAGAACATCCCTTCAGCCAGGTCATGTAGAAGATTATCGAGACCTTGTCAGTCTCTTTAGCCATGAATACGTCCACCAATGGAACGTGAAGCGACTTCGTCCGAAGCTGTTCTTGGATTATGACTTGCAAAGAGAAGTCAATACCGATTTACTTTGGTGGTTCGAAGGAGCTACATCATGGATCGGTGACATCATGTGTCTACGTTCAGGTGCATGGAGTGCAGAGGACTACTTTGCTGATATGAAGCGCAAACTCAAGCGACATCACACGCGTAGCGGATCGTCCTGCCAAGCACTTTGTGAAGCGAGTCATGAAGCATGGATTCACCTCTATAGAAGCCATGCTTACTCGAGAGAAACTCAAATTTCATATTACCTCGAAGGCGAATTAACGATGTTTGCTCTCGACGCTGAATTAAGGAAACGATCCAAGGGAGAAAACGGTGTCTGTGATTTGATGAAAGCATTGTATGACAAGCACAACATCCACGTTGAAGACCCATCAAAGCGCGGTGTCCAATACAATGATATTCGCAAAGCGCTGACATCCTTAACCGGTGGACGTAGGCTGGGTAACTTCCTCGATGAAATCACAAAAGAAGCGGGAAATCTTGATCTCTCTAGGGCGTTCTCAATCTTTGGCTTGGACTACAAACCGTCGGATGAACCAAAACGAAAGCAAGGTACTGAATCGGTCGTGTGGGAACACTTTGCTCAAGGATGGCTCGGCGTCCATGTCCGTTCTCAAGGGAACAAGCTGAAAGTGACTAGCCATATGCAACATTCTCCCGTTCGAGACCACCTGCAAGTCGGTGACGAAATTGTTGCTGTTGATGCCATTCGAGTAACGAGTGCTGAACAACTGAAATCCACGCTGAAAGGAAAAGTAGGATCGACAGCCCGAGTCATGTTTGCACGAAATTCCGTTATGCATGATGCAGTGCTAGATGTCGCCTTGGAGCCAAACTACCCGACTGTGACGACGAGCAATGGAAATCGTTTGTGGAAATCTACAATTCGTTCGCGTCAGGTTGACTCGGCGTAAGCAACGACAGTCGCTCGAGCGATACATGAATCGGGGGCAGATGGTCGGATATTCGATGACGCGTCGTTTTTGGAGGATAAAGATTCGGTGAAAGAGCCATGTCGATGACGTCCTGTTTCGATATTGATTCCAGTTCAGAGGCAGGCCATAATTCAAGTTCAACCGAGTCATCCCCCAAATAATCGATACAGACTACTGGAATTCGAGCAAGTTCAAGTCGTTGTGCAACTGCGTATCGGTGATGTCCATCGAGGATTGTCCCAGTAGCCTTGTCAGCAATCAGAGGCTTCGTGAAACCATCCCAACGTAGCGTCATTTCGAGGAGTTTCTCCATGTTCTTTAGTTTGATTTCCTCATGGGCTTTGAGCCATTCAACAGGGACTAGGCGTACATCTTCCTCGGCCCAAGACATGCTTCGACCAAATGAATCCACAGGATAATGCTTTGTCTTGTATGAACACGCAGGGTTGAATGTCCGGCATGGAACCTGCACGCGGAATGGAAGGATTGCCTCTCCTTCCCTCACTGTCGGCTATGGTTCAACAACTACCACAATCACTTGTCGAAGTTATCGATTGGTTTCATCAAAACAACGCCAATGTATGGATTGTTGGTGGTGCGATTCGAAACGCACTGTTGGGAACGAACATCGTTGAATTCGATCTCGCAACAACACTGACTCCCGATGAAATGAAAGCCTATCCGGATACAATTCCAACTGGTGAACGCTACGGAACGGTCACATTTCGAAACGATGGTGATTCCTACGAAGTCACAACACTACGAACAGAATTCGGATACAACGACGGTCGAAGACCAGACGAAGTTCAATGGGGCGATTCATTACTCGTCGACCTCTCACGTCGAGATCTAACCATGAACTCGCTCGCTGTTGATCCTGTGAATCTGGTATTCTACGATCCCTTCGACGGACAAGGAGATTTGCAACATGGACGTATTCGCTCGGTCGGAGATGCAACGAAGCGTTTGTCGGAAGATGCGCTACGTATCATGCGATCCTACAGATTCATGGACCAAGGAGCAGCAGGCATTTGGTGGCCAGAGCGGCAGCTTGCAGATGCATTGCGAGCAACAAAACCCATGCTCGAGCGGATTGCTCGTGAGCGTATTTGGTCCGAATTCAAACGTATACTCTTGGGACGACATGCCTCAGAAATCGTTCAACGAATGGCAGATGATGGAATTCTAAAACAAATCTTGGACTTGGATTGGGAGCAGGAGGATGTGCGAATCAAACTCCTCAATGAAGTTGAAGGAAGTGATGTCATCGACCGATTGGTCGTACTGCTCAGAGACTTCTCCTCGAAAGAGTGTGAACAACTCGCTGCGAGGCTTCGATTGAGTGGTCAAGAGAAGAAACAACTTCTGTTTCGCCACGCAAAATTAGGCCACCTACCTGAGGACACGGAGTCCATGATGAGGGTCTTTGCCGTTGTCATGGGAACTTGGGGCGAGCAGCACCTCTGCATCGAAAAGATGTTTGCTCGAGACGATATCTCTCTCGGTTATTCGGAGGACGATGTTCAACGAAGATTAGATCGATATCTGCAACTGAACATTGACATAAACGTTGAACCTTTGGCATCAGGAGCATACATCATGCAGCAAACAAAAATACCACAAGGCCCGAAACTTGGTGCATTGAAATCGTGGCTTTTCTATGAGCAAGTTGCACGAAATTTGATGACGATCGATGAAATCGACACGCTCCTTTGTACACTATCATGGCAATCAGAGGATACTTCGCGTTGGCCAAAACTTCAATTCCCCTAACCTGATAGTCCTACCACACGCAAGTGTCAACTGGACGTGAATCCATGGCTGTTAAACAAGTCCTTCAAGCAAGAATGGAGAAGCACATCAAGGAAATGGTCACAACCAACCCAATGATTGGTCAGTTGAATACTCAATTTACAAGCTGGCTTCTCGGCTCCGGATTGACTGGAACAGAAATCATTCAGATGATCGATTCAAACATGGATGCAGTTATTCAGCCCACAGAACTCTCAGATGCACTTCAGCGAACCACTGGTACAAAGCCTCCTGGCTGGGTCATCAACGGGCTCATGTCCGTCCTTGACATGGATAAAAACGGAACCGTGACGGTTGCAGATCTTCACACGTATTTTGAGACAATTGGCCTTCCAAGTGGTATCGAAGAACCTGAACCTGAACCTGAACCTGAACCTGACGAATTCGAAGAACTCGACAAAGAAATTGAAGAAGAGGCTCGAAGGCAAGCCGAGGAGATTATTCGTCAGCAGGAGGCTGAAAAACAACGATTGTTGGAAGAACAACAAGCCAAAGAGGCTGCTGAACGAGAGGCTGAGCAAAAAGCACGCGAAGAGGAAGAGGCTGCAAAAGCAAAGCCAGAACCAATTCTCCTTGAGGAAGATGGAAGCCCCGTCGGACATGCACGATTCATTGAATTGTTGCAAGATATGAAACTCAGCAGTGAACGCCGTGAAGCGATTTCTCAATCACCAAAGCAATCGTGCCAGATTCTTGTCTCATCGGTCGAAAAGACACTAATGGGTCAAGGGCCAATGAAAAACGGAATGACGGTTATCGGAACACTCTCAGAGAACCGGGACATTGAAGTCGAACTGCAACTACCTTCCGAGGCCAACGAACAGGTTCAAGCGTTTCAATCGAATCACTCCGTCGAAGTCATCGCACAAATCGTCAACTGGAACGTTGGACGAAAGCGAGCCGTTTTCACAGCAACTGACTTCGATTACTCATAGAAGGCTTCGAGCAACAACGATTCGTTGTACTTCTTGGGTTCCTTCATAGATTTGCGTGATCTTTGCATCTCTGAAGAATCGCTCAACGGGGAATTCTTTGGTGTAGCCGTATCCACCGTGGACTTGGATTGCACGCTCTGAAACCCACATGGCTGTGTCTCCTGCGTAGAGTTTGGCCATGCTCGCTTCCTTTGTATGACGTGGCCCATCGTGTTCGTAATGCTGTTGTTTCGCCCATGATGCCTTGTAGACGAGGAGTCGTGCTGCATCAATTCGAGTCGCCATGTCGGCGAGATAGCCCATAATCATCTGATGATGAGCAATCGGTTTTCCAAACGCTTCACGCTCATGCGCATATTTGAGCGATGCTTCATAGGCTCCCTGAGCAATGCCGAGTGCTTGCGCTGCAATACCAATGCGAGAGTTATCGAGGGCATTCATGGCGATTGGGAAGCCATTTCCAGCTCCTTTGATGATGTTTTCAACAGGAACCTTACAGTCCTTGAGCACTAGCGTGCACGTGTCGGATGAGCGGATGCCAAGTTTGTCTTCTTTTTTACCGACAGAGAAGCCCTCAAAGGAGGAATCGACGATGAACGCAGTTGTACCACCGTGCTTCTTGACACCGTATTCTGGATGATCGACGTCTTTTGCGAAGAGTACGATAATCTTAGCTTGCGCACCGTTGGTGACCCACATTTTCTCACCGTTGAGAATGTAGTGTGTTCCGTCGTCAGAAAGTTTTGCTTTGCAGGTCATTGCTGCAGCATCCGTTCCTGCGCCTGCTTCTGAAAGTGAGTATGCACCTACTTCGCCCTCTGCGAGCCGCGAAAGGTATGTTTCTTTTTGATAATCGTCCCCGTGAAGAGCAATGGTTTTGGCACACAATCCAACGTGAACACAAAACATGACTGAGAAGGATGGGTCAACTCGGGCAAGTTCCTCGACGATGATCGATTCAGAGATGTCGTCAACTGGCATTCCGCCGTATTGTTCGGGGACAGTGACCCCTTGCAAGCCCAGTTCGAGGAATTGCTGCCATTCTTCCGAAGGTGGTGTTTGCGTCTGGTCACGGTGCTCTACGGTTGGTGCAAGAACCGTTTCGGCAAAATCGCGTACCATCTCTCGAATCATGTCTTGTTCATCGGTTGTTTTGAAGTCCAAACCCTCACCACTCAGCGCTAAGAGGGGCCCTCACTTAATGGATGTGCTATGGCCACATCACCACGATTCTGGCGATGGTTCATATAGGAGTTGTTTGAGCCGCGTACAGGTGAAATGACTTGGAAGAAGAGGTCGTCGAATTCAACATTGCACACAACAGAAAGTACTCGATTGATCATCTCTGGTACCAAGAGAAGGACGATGAGAAAATCATGGTCGGTATCAGCGAGTTCATGGGTGTTGAGATTGGAGAAGTCCTTCGCGTCATTCTCCCGCAAGCTGAGACCATGGTCGACGAAGGCCAAGACATGTTTTCCCTTTGGACTGGCGATGAGAAAATCGCTTTCACTGCACCGTTCTCAGGCACCATCACCGAAGTGAACGGAGAGGTCGAAATCAACCCGGACCTCGTCAACGAGTCTGCATACGATCTCGGATGGATCTTGGTTCTCCAACCGTTCCAGTTCGATATGGAGAATCTGCTCGAACCCGACGAATACGTCGAGTATCTCTCCGAACTTTGATGCGACGAAGTGGAACCATGTCGAATCCATTGCAGCGATTGAAGGAATCACTTCTCGCTGCACCCATCATCTGGAAAGGTGACTACCCGTATTTCATTCACCCTTTGACCGACGGAGTACCCCGTCTCGAACCGTCGGTCCTCGCCGCAGTTGTTGAATTGATTGAAAACGCTGTTAACTGGGATTTAATCGACCTCGTTTTGGGTATTGAAGCGATGGGACTTCCACTGACAAGTCCGCTCTCGATGAGAAACAACCGACCCCAGGTCGTTGTTCGAAAGCGTTCTTATGGACTTGAAGGAGAACTGGCCATCGATCAATCAACAGGGTACTCCAAAGGTGAAATGTTTCTCAACGACATCAAACAAGGTGAACGACTCCTCATCGTCGACGATGTGTTGTCGACAGGCGGCACCCTCGATGCCATCATCCGAGGTGTTGAATCTCTTGGCGCAGTTATTGAAGCAATCATTGTAGTCGTCGAAAAAGGACCAGGATTGACTCAATTACAAGAGAAATATCCGCACATTAAAATTTCATCCATTATTCGACTTGAAATGGTGGACGGTAAAGTCGTCCTTCTCGATGAGGTGGTTTGATGGATTTGGACAGACACGATTTCCAACTGGAAGAACTCATCGAGCGTATACAGAAAAACGACAACCGGCTTGTTGCACTTCAAGTCCCTGAAGGATTGAAGATGCAAGCGCTGGAAATGATGGACGAGATTGAATCTGGTTCCGGAGCAAAGGTTGTTCTCGCTGCAGATCCATGCTATGGAGCGTGTGATTTGGTCCATGATAAAATGAAAATGATGGGTGTGGAACTTGTCGCTCACATGGGCCATTCGCAAATGAACATCGATTCGGGAATGCCGACGCAGTTCATCGATGTCACCTACGACGGAGACCCTGAACTAGCTCCTGTTATTCCCATGCTCAATGCCCATTTGGACATTGCCAAGAGGCGAATGGCTGAGCAATCAACGGGCGAATTGAGCGAGGAAGAAGCGCAAGAACGCTTCATGGATGCAGTTGGACGCATGACACCTCTGAAAGACACGAAACTTGGCTTGGTTGGAAGCATACAACACTTGCATCTCT